>JBKJQK010000201.1:0-3214 GCA_046594095.1 Anaerolineae bacterium
GGCATGCAACAGGTGGGTCTTGCCCAGACCCGACCCGCCATATAGAAAGAGCGGGTTATAGCGATCCGGAGGGAACTCGGCCACCGACATGGCGGCCGCGTGGGCCATCCGATTGCCTGAGCCCACCACGAACGTCTCAAACGTGTAGCGCGAGATGAGGCCATCGGACATGGCCTGGGTGGGTGGCGGCGCGGTCCGGAGCCGGGCCGGCGCTTCGGGAACCGCTGAAAGGCCCGCCTCAATCAGAGCCGCCTCACGATCGCGGGCGGTCTTGTCAAGCGCGCTCTCGATGTGGCGGTTCACAGACGTGGCGCTCGAAATCGCGCCGCTCTGCGTGAGCAGCGCGACGGACACCTCAACACTGCGGCCCATCCGGTCACCCAGCGCCTTTTTGAGGGCCGAGGCCATCCGGTGTTCCATCCAATCCTTCACGTAGCCGTTGGTCACGCCAATGATGAACTGGCCGTCTTCGTATGAAACAAAGCGAGCCGATTGCAACCACGTGAGGTAGTTGCCGCGGCCCGCGCTGATCTCGATTTCTCCAACGGTGGCTTGCCATGCGTCTTCGGGTTTCATGACACCGTCACTCCTGCTTCTGTCTCTTCAGCCGCTGCGCGATGCGAATGCGTCGATAATACAAACTGAAGGGAGCGGAATCTTACACGCAAGCGCGCTGGACGACAAGCGTGGGGCGTGCAATTGCGCTCAATCCCGGGATATTTAAGGTTCGCAACGCGCGTCCTCCGCGCCCCCAGGTTGTCAACACATCGCGCAACAAACCATTCAAATGATCCACAGATCGGGCCGCATCCGCCCACATGTTATCCACACCCCCGTCAACAAGAACATGCGTTCGCGCTCGCGGATGGTAGAATAACTTATGCGTTTCCGCGTGTCGAAATTGATCCACGCGATTGTGGGCGCCCGCCAGACGGAGTCGTTTGCGTCGGAGTCGCTCTGGCTCGACGACGAGTTGCGGGTTGACAGTGTCAAGGCGGACCTGGTTTTCACCCGGATGAATGATAGCGTGATGGTGGAAGGAACCATCAATGCGGTTGTTCGGGCACAGTGCGTGCGCTCACTCGAGATGTTCGATCTGCCCATCACGACCGACCTCGACGATGTTTTTTTTGCCCTTCCGCACCGTCGCCTGACCGAGACTCCGCTTGAGGATGACGCGCTGAATCGCATCAGCGATGACGGCTTTGTCGATCTGACCGAGCCCGTCCGCGAACACATCATCATGGCCATGCCGCTTGACCCGATCAGCCCTGCTTTCCGGGACGACCAGCAAGCGCAGGCCAACATGGATGCCATCCTCGGCGAGGACGCCGAGGACTGGCTTAAGGTCAATTGGTCCGACAAGAAGTAGGGCCCGCGCCGAAATCGCGCCAATCCGACCGAAACGCCATATGCTCCTAGACGACGAACAAACCATCGCCGCCTTGTTGATCAAGGCCGAAGTCCAGGGCGGGCTGGTGCTTGAAGACATATACGAGCACGTGCCCGATGTGGATGACAATTTCGACCAGATTGAGCGAATCGTGGCTGCGCTGGAGGAGGCGGGGGTCCGCCTGCAAGACGCCGCAGGCGATGACGACGACGAGGGCGGGCTGGGGCTTTTCGAGGACGAGGAGGACGAGGAGGACGAGGCTGAAGAGGGCCAGGCAACCGACGACAGTATCGCGCTGTATTTGCGCGAGATGGCCCGGGTGCCCCTGCTCACCACCCAGGAAGAAGTTGGGCTTGCCAAACGCATGGAGCGCAGCGACCGCGCCATTGCCCGGCTCAATATCGCCAACGGCAGACGCTCGGCCGAGACCGAGGCGCGCCTGCGCGAAACGATTGAGGATGGCCGGCTCGCGCGCGATCACATCATCAAGGCCAACACCCGGCTGGTGGTCAGCATCGCCAAGAAATACATGGGCCGCGGGGTGCATTTTCTCGACCTGATCCAGGAAGGCAACCTGGGCCTGATGAAGGCCGTTGAGAAGTTCAACTACAAGCTCGGCTTCCGCTTCAGCACCTATGCGACGTGGTGGATTCGCCAGACGATCACCCGGGCGATCGCCGATCAGGCCCGCACCATCCGCGTGCCGGTCCACATGAACGACCGGATCCGCCAGCTCTACAAAGTCACCCATGAGCTCGAGCAGGCTCTCGGTCGAAAGCCGACCCCGGCCGAGATCGCGACTGAGATGGGGCTTGACGCGGGCAAGATTGAGTGGATGCAGACGGTCTCATGGCGCCCCCTGTCGCTCGAACAACCCGTGGGCGAAGAAGAGGACAGCGAGTTTGGTTCGCTTATCGAGGACGAGACCGAACCCTCCCCTTCGCAAACCGTGATCGAGAAGCTGCTCCGCGACAAAGTCGAGCAGGTGCTGTCCACCCTCACCCCGCGCGAGCAGCGCATCATCCGCCTGCGTTTTGGGCTGGTGAACGGAAGGAGCTATACCCTGGAGGAAGTGGGCCAGAAATTCGGGCTGACCCGCGAGCGCATCCGCCAGATCGAGAACCGCGCCCTGCGCCGCTTGCGCCATCCGCTGCGCAGCCGCGAGTTGAGGGATTATCTTTGAGCCGTTGGCCAATAGCCATTAGCCGTTAGCTATGGTCTCTTCAGTTCAGGATTCCTCGCTCTATCGTTAGTGCACAGCTAATGGCTAATGGCTAGTGGCTAACGGCCCAGCGCTTCAAACGCCAGCGCGGCCGCGCCCACCAGGCCCGCGTCATCCCCGAGGGCGACCCGCGCGATCGGGATGTTGCGATACGGCTCCAGGGCAAACTGGCGGACCGTGGCCCGCAGCGGCTCAAAGAGCAAATCGCCCATCAGCGTAACGCTTCCCCCCAACACAACGATTTCAGGGTCAAAGGCATGGATGGCGTTGATGACGCCGTAGCCCAGGATCCGGCCGGTCCGGCGCACAATCTCCAGAGCCAGCGGGTCGCCCTCCTGAGCCGCTTCGCCGACGTGCCGGGCGGTGACCTGCCCAACGACACCGCCGACCATGTCCAGCATCCGTGAGGCGCGCCCGGTGAGCAGGCGCTGCTGGGCGTATTTGGCGATGGCCGGGCCGGCGCACATCCCCTCGAGGTTGCCCGGAACCCCGGCGTGATCGGCCGGACCGTTCATGTCCAGGATGAAGTAGCCAAACTCGGTCGCAAAACCGCGCGCGCCGCGAATGAGCTGATTGTCGCAGATTGCGCCGCCGCCAAC
>JBKJQK010000173.1:0-3830 GCA_046594095.1 Anaerolineae bacterium
CGAAGGAGCGCTGGATTGCTGCCGCGCCGACCCGGCCCGTCTGCGCCAGGTGCTGTTGAATCTGATCGGGAATGCGGTGAAATTTACCGATCAGGGCGAAGTGAGCGTGTATCTGTCGCAGGGCAATGGTCGCGTGCGCTTTGTTGTGCAGGACTCCGGGATTGGGATTGGGTCCGAGTATCAGACCCAGCTGTTCCAGCCGTTCACACAGGCCGATGTCTCCAGCTCGCGCGCCTACGGCGGGAGCGGGCTCGGTCTGGCCATCTGCAAGCAAATGGTCGAGCGCATGAATGGCGAGATTGGCTTTGACAGCGTCCACGGCGAAGGGTCCAGCTTCTGGTTCTGGCTGCCCGCCTGCGATGACGATAACGCACTCAAGCGTCAATCGCGCACAACGTCGAATTCCGAGAGACCTAATGGACAATGGATAGTGGATAATGGATAACGTAGGCTATTGACAATCTAAGCGAATGGACTTACCTTTTTTGTCCATTGTCCATTGTCCATTGTCCATTGTCCATTGTCCATTGTCCATTGTCCATTGTCCATTGTCTAACGTGATTTATCTGGATACAGGACCACCTTCTCGGCTTCGCCGGCCTTGAGGAGCTGAAAGGCCGTCTCGTATTCCTCGAGCGGGAAGCGATGGGTGATGAGCGGGGCGAGCGTCACGGCGCCGCTGTCGAGGAGCTGGCGGGCCTTGTCCCAGGTCTGATACACGTGCCGGCCGTAGATGCCGTGAATGGTGATCCCGCGGATGACGACGTGGTGGGTCCAGTCGATCGACACGTTCTGGCCGGCCAGCCCGAGCGCGACGTAATCGCCCCCGCTGCGCAGACAGGCGAAGGCGGTGTTGATCGCCGAGGCATTGCCGCTCATCTCGAGCACGACGTCGACGCCCAACCCGTCGGTGGCCTCGAAGATCGTGGCTTCGGTCGCCTTGTCGCGCGGGTCGAGGACCAGGTCCTCATCCCGGCGGTGGGCGGCGGCGTGCAGCTTCATCATCATCCGGGCCGATTCGCGCCGGCGCTGGTGGATCTCGGTCGCGATCACCCGGCGCGCCCCGGCCGCCTTGGCGATGGCGATGGCCATCACCCCCTGCGGGCCGCAGCCGGTCACCAGCACGCTCCGCCCGACCAGGTCGACCGCGGTGGCGGTGTCGAGGGCGTTGCCAAACGGCTCGAGCAGCGCGGCCTCTTCAACAGAAAGGCTGGCGGGCTTCAGAATCGCGTTGTCCTCGGGGATGACGATGTAGTCGGTAAACCCGCCGTCGCGGTCAATCCCGATCGTGACTGTGTTGGCGCACAGATGACTCCGGCCGTTCCGGCAATACCAGCATGTTCCGCAGATGATGTGGCTTTCGATAGCGACCACGTCGCCGGTCTTGATCCGCGCGCACAATCCGCCGACTTCCTCGACCACCCCGCACAGCTCGTGGCCGCTGATGTTGCCATCCTTGATCCGGCCGCGGAAGGTGGGGTCGCTGTCGTAGATGTGCAGGTCGCTACCGCAGATCGAGGTGGCCAGCAGGCGCACCCGCACATCGCGCGGACCCATGCCGGGGACCGGCACGTCTTTGAGTTTCAGGCCGATGGTGCCGAAGGGCTTGGTAATCGCTCGCATGGATCCAGACGTCATGGTTGAACCTCCGAAATTGCGGCGCTACTGCGCCACGCCACCCATTCTATGTTTGAAGTTACGATTGGGGTCATTCTGCGCGTCCCGCATATCGTGGCGCGAACCCAAAGTGAGGACATCATGACATCCGAAAAATTCGCTTTCATCGCCGAGGAGATGGCCCGCCTGCGCGAGGCCAACCTGCTGCTCGCGCCGCGCACTATGGGCAGCCCCGCCGACGCGTGGATGATCGTCGACGGGAAACGCGTGCTGAACTTCTGCGCCAATAACTATCTCGGGCTGGCCAACCATCCGCGCCTGAAGGAGGCAGCCAAGGCCGCCATCGACGCGTGGGGGGCCGGGCCGGCCGCGGTCCGCGTTTTGGCCGGCACGCAGGCCCTGCACCTCGAGCTGGAGGCGCGCCTGGCCCGCTTCAAGGGCGCAGAGAGCGCCCTCTTCATCGGCAGCGGCTTTGTGGCCAACCAGGCCGTGCTCGCGCCGCTGGTCGGGCGCGAGGATGTGATTTTCTCTGACCGGCTGAACCATGCCAGCATCATCGACGGGGCCCGGTTGAGCGGGGCCAGGATCATCGTTTACGAGCACAACGACGTGGCCGACTTCGAGGCCAAAGTCAAGGAGCATCTGCCCGCGTACCGGCGCGGGCTGATGGTCACCGACGGCGTGTTCAGCATGGATGGCGACATCGCGCCGTTGGACAAACTGACCGAGGTGGCCGGCCGCTACGGGCTGATGACGATGGTCGACGACGCGCACGGCGAGGGGGTGCTGGGTCGCGGCGGGCGCGGGATCGTCGATCACTTTGGCCTGCACGGCGTGTTCGACGTCGAGATCGGCACGCTGAGCAAGGCCTTTGGCGTGGTCGGCGGGGTCATTGCCGGCAGCCAGAAGGTCATCGACTACATCCGGCAGAAGGCCCGCCCGTTGCTGTTCAGCAGCGCGACGACGCCGGCCGACACAGCGGCCTGTCTGGCGGCGGTCGACCTGCTCGAGGAGAGTGACGAGCGGGTGCTGCGGCTGTGGGAGAACACCCGCCTGTTCAGCGCGGCCATGCGCAAGCTGGGCTTCGACATCGGCAATTCGCAGACGCCCATCGTGCCGGTCATTCTGGGCGACGCCGGCCTGGCCAAGCAGTTCAGCCGGGCGTTGTATGAGCAGGGTGTGTTCGCCGCCTCGATCGGCTTCCCGACCGTGCCGCAGGGCAAGGCCCGCATCCGGGTGATGAACACCGCCGCCCATAGCCCGGCGGACCTGGAAACCGGCCTGGCCGCCTTCGAGAAAGTCGGGCGGGAACTGGGTGTGTTGCCGTGACCCGTTGCGGGGACCGGCGCCTGGAGAGGCGCGCGATAAAACGCGCCGAGCGTTTTGCCTTTAGCCTGGCCCCAACTAATATTCCCGGCTAAGTCTGAGCCTGCATCGGTCACCGGTCGGCCGTCCGCCGTCGGCCCTAGTACGCCCCTCTCGCCGAAAGCAAATACGCCGGCGTAAGGAGGGCGATCTTGACGTCCAGCCCGAGGGACCAGTTCTCGACGTAGTACACGTCCAGTAGACAGGTCTCGTCGAAGCTCAGTTCGCTCCGCCCGCTGATCTGCGACAAGCCGGTGATGCCGGGCATGACTTGCTGGCGCTCGCGCTGCCAGTCCTTGTACATTTCGGTTTCCTTCGGCAAATGCGGGCGCGGGCCGACCACACTCATATCGCCTTTGAGCACATTCCAGAATTGGAGCGACTCGTCGATGCTGTAGCGCCGGATGAAGGTCCCGACCCGGGTGCGTCGCGGATCGGCCTTCATTTTGAAGAGCGGTCCATCGACGTCGTTGGCCTTGAGCAGCTGGTCCTTCTCTTCGTCGGCGCCAATCCTCATCGAACGCAACTTGTAGAGCCGGAACGGGCTGCCGTGCTTGCCCACCCGCAGGTGCGAATACACGGGCGAGCCCGGAGACTCAAGCCGGATCATCAGCATGAAGAGCAGGATGATCGGAGAAGAAATCACAAGCGCGACGCTGGCGAATGCGATGTCGAGCATGCGTTTGGCCAGCAGTTGCCACGCCGGCGGGCTGGCCTCCTTGGCGCTGATCAGCGGTATCCCGCCGAAGTCGTTGACGTCAATCTGCGACAGGTTGATCTGCAGGAGTGAAGGCGCCACACGGGCGCGCACCCGGCGCAAGTGACACTGCCGGACCAAATCCAGGATC
>JBKJQK010000227.1:0-4617 GCA_046594095.1 Anaerolineae bacterium
CCCGCGAGCCCATCCCAACACCATCATTCCCGCGAGCCCATCCCAACACCGTCATTCCCGCGAGCCCATCCCTACACCGTCATTCGGGCGAAAGCGGGAATCCATACCGCGGCCCACTGGCAATTCAAGCGAAGCGGCGGACGTCGTGATTGCGTTACCTGTGGATTCCCGCTTTCGCGGGAATGACGAGCCTGGAGTAGCGCCCAACGCGGCCGCCCGCGCCTGCATAACGTATGGATTCCCGCTTTCGCGGGAATGACGACCCTTGAAGTCGCGTGAATGCAGGCCGGCCGGCGATCTAGATGCTCCCGTCGGCCGTCTCCAGCGCCTGGGCGAGCGCATCTACCCGTGCGACGCAGGCCGGCGTCCGAAAATCCTCGACCGTCATGATCAGAGCGTCCTCGCGGTTGTTGGGGTAGTAATTCTTGCGCCGCCCAACCTCGACAAAGCCATATTTGAGATACAGCCGTTGGGCGCTGAGATTACTCACCCGCGCCTCAAGGGTAATGAAGATCGCATCGCGGCGGCGGGCCTCGTCTATCATCGCGAGCATCAGGCGCTCGCCCACTCCCTGGCGGCGCCACGTCAGCCCGCTCGCGATCGTGCCCACGTGGGCCTCGTCGGCCAGCATCCACAGCACCGCGTAGCCAACAATTTCGCCCTCCCCGGTTTCGGCCACGATGCAATACGCGTTGGGGTTCTCGGTCAGCTCATACCGATACGCCCGCTCCGGCCACGGCATTGGGAAAGAATCCGCTTCGATGGCCATCACGGCCGGCACGTCGGCGAGCGTCATGGGGCGGATGCCAAATCTCGGCATGACCCTACGGGTAAATCGGCACCAGCGTCATCGTGTCATCGGCTTCGTTGCGCTGCCAGCGCCGGTAGCCGATCTCGGCCAGATAGCCCGCCCGGCGCAGATTGAGCGGCGCCGGCGCAATCGTCGCCTTGCCCTGCAGCATCGCCTGCAGCCCCGGGGCCACATCGCCACATACCCAGGCCGGCCCGGTCAGCGCGTCGGCCAGCTCCTGCCAGGTGTAGACCTTCCATGGCTCAATCGCGACGGCATTTCCGTCGCGCCATTCATAACGTCCGGATGCCACCCTTCCGCGGCCCACCTCAATCAGCGGATAAAGCGGGAGCGCGCCCGCGGGTTGGGCGGCCAGGACCACATCGAAGGCCGTAACGCCAAAGACCGGGAGCCCGGCCGAAATGGCCATGCCCTTGGCGATGGCCAGCCCGCAGCGCACCCCGGTGAACGAACCCGGCCCAATCGCGACCGCGACCGCGCCCAGGTCCGCGGCCTTGATCCCGCACGCCACCATCAGCTCGGCAATGCGCTGGCTGACCGCCGCCGTGTGATGGCGGTCCGTCTCCCAGGCCACTTCGGCCCGAATCGCGGTCGCGTCGCGAAGACAGATCGCGCTTCGCTTTGTGCAGGTATCGATCGCAAGCAAGATGTCGGCCATGGTGTCAGACCCCAAAGGCTTGTTTTCTGAAGCGTAGCAGCGCCTGCCAGGCCGAGGCGCTGTGGGTTGAGAACGTCAGATTGCGCTTGGTGCCGCTCGTGACGTCGAAGCGCACCCGGATCGCGTCGGGCGGGATCACCCCGGACGCGCGCTCCGGCCACTCAATCAGGATCAACCCATCGTTGTCCTCGATCAGCTCGCGCAAGCCGATCGACTCGAGATCCGCCGCGCGCTCCGCCCGGTACAAATCGGCGTGATAGAGCCGGGCGCCGGCGTCCGGATCGCGGTGATGCTCCTGCAACATCGTAAACGTTGGGCTGCGCAATTCCTGGGCCGCCCCCCAGCCCAGACCCACCCCTTTGGCGAAGTGGGTCTTGCCCGCGCCCATATCCCCCTGCAGCGCAACGACGCAAATCGCGGGCAGGAACGGCGCAAGACGCACCCCCAGGCGCTGGGTTTGCTCCTGGCTGTGGCTGACACATTCAAAGGACAGTGGGTCAAGAATCGGCATGCCCTCTCATTTTACCGATTCCCCGGCCCTTCCGGATACAATCATGGCCCCTTTATGCCTACCCAAGAACGCAACGACATCCGCAACATCGCCATCATCGCCCATGTCGACCATGGTAAGACCACCCTCGTGGACGCCATGCTCCGCCAGGCGCACGTTTTCCGCGACAACCAGGTCATGGTTGAGCGGGTCATGGACTCGAACGACCTCGAACGCGAGCGCGGGATCACCATTCTCGCCAAGAACACCGCCCTGACCTACCTGGGGACCAAGATCAACATCGTCGACACACCCGGGCACGCCGACTTCGGCGGCGAAGTCGAGCGGGTGCTGAACATGGTCGACGGGGTGCTTTTGCTCGTCGACGCCGTCGACGGCCCCATGCCGCAGACTCGGTTTGTGCTGCGCAAGGCCCTCGAGCTGGGCCACCGCGCCATCGTGGTCGTCAACAAGATTGATCGGCCCACCGCCCGGCCCTCCTTCGTCACCAACGCCACCTTCGACTTGTTTATCGAGCTGGGCGCCACCGACGCGCAGGCCGAGTTCCCGATCATCTATACAAACGCCATCGACGGCAAAGCCTGGCGATTGCCGCCCCCGCCGTTCAGCAACAGCGCCCCCCTCGAGGGCGATGGCGTCGATCTGCAGCCGCTCTTCGGCGCCATCATCGACTACCTGAAGGGCCCGATCGTGGACGTGGATGCGCCGGCCCAGATGCTGGTCACCGCGCTCAGCTACGACGACTACAAGGGCCGCATCGCGATTGGGCGGGTTTACTCCGGCACTATGAACAAAGGCCAGGAAGTGCTCCGGATCGCCGTCGACGGCACGCAGTACAAGGCCAAGCTCGCGACCGTCTTCACCCACCAGGGGCTGGAGCGGATCGAGGTTCCCAGCGTCTCGGCCGGCGACATCGCCGCGGTCACAGGTCTGCCGGACGTGTTTATTGGCGAGACCATCACCGACCCGGCCAACCCGGTCCCCCTCCCCCCCATCCGGGTCGAGGAGCCGACCGTGCGAATGGTCTTCGGGGTAAACACCTCGCCCTTCACCGGACGCGAGGGCAAGTGGGGGACCTCGCGCAAGCTGCGCGAGCGCCTCTTCAATGAACTCGAACAGAACGTCGCATTGCGGGTCGAGGATGGCGCGACCGCCGACAGCTTTGTCGTGAGCGGGCGCGGCGAGCTTCATCTTGTGATCCTGATCGAGACCATGCGCCGCGAAGGGTATGAGTTCCAGGTCGGCAAACCCGAGGTCATCTACAAACAGGGCGACCACGGCGAGACGCTCGAGCCCTACGAAGAGTTGTACCTCGAACTGCCCGAGGACTACCTCGGCGCAATGATGGATATGCTCGGCACCCGCCAGGGCCAGATGCAGGACATGAAGCATGGCGACAAGAACGTCAGCCTGCACTACCGCGTGCCCACCCGGGGTTTGCTCGGCTTCCGCAGCGCGGCTTTGACCGCATCACGGGGGACGGTCGTCACCAACGCGCTCTTTGCCGGTTACTTCCCGATGGCCGGCTCAATCCGCCAGCGCGATCGCGGCTCGCTGATCGCCTGGGAAGACGGGATGGCCGTCACATATGGCTTGCGCAATGCCTGGGAACGCGGCATCCTCTTCATCGAGGCCATGACACCCGTCTACGAGGGAATGATCGTCGGTGAGCATGCCCGGCCCGACGACCTCGAAGTCAACATCGCCAAGCTCAAACACCTGACCAACTTCCGCACCCGAGCGGTCGAGAACGACACGAGCCGCCTGCCGCCCGTCCGGCGCATGACGCTCGACGACTGCATCGAGTTCATCAACGATGACGAGCTGGTTGAGGTAACTCCCGAAAGCGTCCGGATGCGCAAGCGGATTCTGAAGAAGGATGAGCGGCAGAGGATTCTCTCTTCGGCGAAGAAAGCCGAATAGCGCATCCGCTGCTAAACTACCGGCGTGGCACAAGCGCTTTATCGCAAGTGGCGTCCGGCCAGCTTCGACGACGTCGTTGGCCAGGAACACGTCACCACCACCCTCAAGAACCAGATCGCGACAAACCGCGTGGGGCACGCCTATCTGTTCGTGGGCTCCCGCGGCTGCGGCAAGACGACCAGCGCGCGGATCTTCGCCAAGGAGATCGGCATCGTCGATCTCAAGGTCAAGGATCCGAAGCGCGCCCAGCAGATTGCCGACGCCATCTCTGAAGGCCGCCATCTCGACTTGATCGAGATCGACGCGGCTTCGCACACCAGTGTCGACGACATCCGCGACCTGCGCGACAAGGTCGCCTACCAGCCCAGCGAGCTGAAGTACAAGATTTACATCATCGACGAGGTCCACATGCTGTCGACCTCGGCCTTCAACGCGCTGCTCAAGACCCTCGAAGAACCGCCGCCGCATGTGATTTTCATCCTGGCCACGACGGATCCGCAGAAGATTCCGGCCACGGTCCTGTCGCGCTGCCAGCGCTTCAACTTCCGGCGCGTCCCGGTGGCGCTCATCGTGGGCCGATTGCGGGTGCTGTGCGAAGGCGAAGGCATTGAAGCCGACGACGCCGCCCTCACCCTGATTGCCCGCCATGCGACGGGCTCGCTTCGAGACGCGGTCAGCCTGCTCGACCAGCTTGCGTCGTCCAACTCGCTGCGA
>JBKJQK010000236.1:0-8395 GCA_046594095.1 Anaerolineae bacterium
TGCGGAATCGCGCAAGCACAGGCTGGTGATTACGTGAGCCATTGATGAATCTCCTTGATCAGCTCCGGCCGCTCGGGTCAGAACCGGTGTTTCAGTAACCTCTATAGCATACTCGAACAACTCAAGTTACACGCATAAACGCTGCGAGTCATACCTGAGTCCGGGCGAACTGTCCAGACTGGCTGCCACCCGGATTCCAGTACATCTCGCGCCAGATCGCCGCCTACTTCGCCGCGTAACGCGCCTCGACATCGTCCCAGTTCACGATGTTGAACCAGGCCTCGATATACGCCTGGCGCTTGTTCTGATACTTGAGGTAATAGGCATGTTCCCAGACATCCACGCCTAGCAGCGGGCGAATGCCATCCATGACCGGGCTATCCTGATTGGGGGTTGAGGTAATGGCCAGCTTGCTATCCTTGCCGACCACCAGCCACGCCCAGCCCGAGCCAAACCGGCCGAGACCGGCCTTGACGAACTGCTCTCGGAAAGCCTCAACAGTGCCGAAGGAAGCCATCATGGCATCCTTGAGCGGGCCGCTCAACGCGCCACCGCCGGCCTTCATCTGGCCCCAGAACATGCTGTGGTTGAAGTGCCCGCCGCCGTTGTTGCGGACCGCATTGCGGATGCTCTCCGGCACATCACTCAGCTTCATCAACAACTGTTCAATCGACATGGCCTGCAGGGCGGTATGCTCTTTCAGCGCATTGTTCAGATTGTCCACATACGCCTTGTGGTGGCGGTCGTGGTGAATCTCCATCGTCATTGCGTCGATATGCGGCTCAAGCGCGGCAAACGTATACGGGAGCGCGGGTAGTTCAAATGCCATTGCGGATCTCCTTTGGGGCGCGTGGCCGGCTGCAAACGCCCGGCCTGCGCCAAATCATCGTTCTTGGAATTGAATTGTGCTGTTTCTTGTTGAGGCTGACATTATAGAACGCGCTGCGGGTAGCATGGGCCCAATGCGATCCGCCCGAGCGCGCCCAGTCCGCGCGTTCACGCTCCTTGTCCTTATCACCCTGGCCGCGTTCGGCGCGCGGCTGATCGGCCTTGGGGAGGTGCCACCGCGCTGGGACGAAGGCTGGTCAATCGCCCATGCGTCCCTGCGCCTGGATGAATTGCTGCGCATCACAGCCGCGGACGTGCACCCGCCGCTCTACTACCTGGCCTTGGGCGCATGGCGAATCCCGGCCGGCCCGAGCCTCTTCGCGGCCCGCTATCTGGGCGTGCTGGCCAGCCTGCTGTGCGTGCCGTTCGCCTATGCGGTTTCAATCGCCTGGACCGGCCGGCGCGGCTGGCTGCCGCTTCTGGCCGCGGCCGCGATGGCCTGGCTGCCCCTGGCCGTCTACTACAGCGCCGTGGCCCGCATGTACGCCCTCGCCCCCGGCTTCATCCTGCTCGCCGCGCTTAGCGCATTGCGGCCCTCGCGGCGCGGCGCAGGCGCGGCATTTATCCTTGGCGCGCTGGGCGCCATGCTAACCCTCTATCACGCGGTATGGCCTCTCGCGGCGCTGGGCGCTTTCGCCTTTGTCCGGGCAGTCGCATCTGAGCGCCGCAGGCTGGTCATCTTGGCGGCGATCGCGGCCGCTCTGTATTTGCCCTGGGCGGTCTTCGCGGTCCCGCAATTGTTCGGGCGGGCCGCCGCCGAGAGCGTGACCAATATCGGGCAGCAATTCAGCCTGGGCTATTTCGTCGAAAACGGACTGATCGGCCTCGCGATGGCTCAGCAAACCGGCTGGCTCGGGCTGATCGCGCTTGGGGCGATGCTGGCCCTAGGGGCCGGGGTCGCGGCCGCCCGCCGTGATCGGATCAGCGATCTGGGACTGCCCATCCTTGCCATTGCCACGACACTGGTCGGCGTAGCCGCCGCGGCCCGCAACGGGGCCTTCAACGCACGGATGCTGATCGGCGCCGCTCCATTCCTGGCCCTCGCCCTCGCCTGGGCGCTCGACGCGCTGGCGCGCCGCAGCCGGGTTGGCGCGGCCGTCTGCGCGGTGGCCGTGCTCGTGATCTTCGGACCCACCAGCCTGAGCTTCGTGCCCGCAAAGACGCTCGAGGTCTTTGACGCCTACGACCCGGACACGTACGCCAAACAGCTTGCCTCGCTCGGTCGGGGCGGCGACGTGGCCTTCTTCAACGTGCTCAGTCCGGCCGGCTTCTACTCCCTCGCGCGGTCCCCGGCCATGCCGGACTGGTCATATGCCTTGACCTGGGATCCCGTCATCGAGCCAACCGCGGCCTGGCAGGCCCGGATCGCCGAGGCGGCCAGGGATCGCGGGCGATTGTGGCTGGTCCTTTACCGGGGGCTGGCCGGCCGCAACGGCGATCTGCGCGGCTGGATGGATTCGACCTTCTACCCGGCCAGTTCGGAGTGGGGTGAGGAAGAGGTTTACTACGGGCTCTACGGCACGCCCCGCCAGCCGTTGCAAGTGGCCGCGGGCGCGGGCGCGCGCTGGGGTGACTTTACGTTGGGCGAGACGCGACTCCCAGCCAGCGCCCAGGCCGGCGATGTGATCCCCGTCGGGCTGACCTGGCGGGCCTTGGCGCCCATCCGGGCGAACGCCAAGATCTACGTTCATGCCCTGGCCGCGGATGGCCGGCTGATCGCGCAGCATGACGCGATGCCGCTCAACGATCTGCGGCCCATGACATCACTGCCGACCGGCAGCGATGTCATCGACCACCACGGTCTGGCCTTGCCGTCCGACTTCACCGGCCCCGTCCGAATCGTGGTCGGGCTGTACGACTCAGCGACCGGGCAACGATTGAAGACCACCGACGGGCGGGAGGGCGTGGAGGTGGGGGTTGTGATGGTGGCAAATCGGTGAATTCTGGCGGACAGGCTGTCATCGGAAGTCTTGGGTTGACCAACATTGCGTCGTTCACAGGCGGAACCACGACCACCGGAAACAACGCAAGGGCAAGATAGCTGGCGATGACGATGCCGAGGCCGGCTCGCCGCAGGAAACGCAGACCTGAATCAATCAACACTTTCGCACGCATAATGCAATGAAGGGCCATTATCATTGCCCGCCATGAATACCCCGACCTTCCAGGACGTCCTGCTTGCCAAACGCCAGATCGCGCCGTATCTGTCGCGCACGCCGCTTCATCGCTACGCCGCGCTCGATGAGCTGATCGGCACGGGTGTGTATGTCAAGCACGAAAACCACCAGCCCGTATGCGCGTTCAAGGTCCGGGGCGGGGTCAATCTGGTTTCGCAGCTCAGCGCCGACGAGCGCGCCCGGGGCGTGATCAGCGCCTCGACCGGCAACCACGGACAGTCGATCGCCTTCGCCGCGCGCCTGTTCGGGGTGACCGCCCGCATCTGCGTGCCGGAGGGCGCCAATCCGGGCAAGATGGCCGCCATGCGCGGGCTCGGGGCCGAGCTGATCATCGGCGGGGCGAAGTTCGACGACGCGCGGCGCAATTGCGAGCGCCTGGCTCAGGAGCGCGGCTATCGCTATATCCACTCCGGCAATGAACCGCTCCTCATCGCCGGGGTCGGCACAGAAGGCCTTGAAATGCTTGAGGACGAGCCCGGTCTCGACGTGATCGTCGTGCCGGTCGGCGGCGGAAGCGGCGCGGCCGGCACGTGTCTCGCCGCCAAAGCCATCAACCCGAAAATCCGCGTCATCGGCGTCCAGGCCTCGGCCTCGCCGTCCGCCTACGAATCCTGGAAGCAGCGCAAACCGGTCGAGATGGCCGACCGCACCTTTGCCGAGGGCCTCGCAACCGGGGCCGCATTTTCGCTGCCTCAGGCCATCATGCAAGCGCTGCTGGATGATTTCGTCCTCGTCGAGGATGCCCTCATCTTGAAGGCGATGGTGTGGTACGCCGAACGCGCGCATACCCTGGCCGAGGGCGCTGGCGCCGCGCCGCTCGCCGCGGCGTGGCAGATGCGCGATCAACTTGCCGGCAAGAAAGTGGGCCTCGTCCTTTCCGGTGGGAATACTTCCATGGAGCATCTGCGCCGCGCCCTGGCGCACGACTGATCAGCGGATGACAAGTTTGCCGGGCAATTCGACCGCGCCCCCGCGCGCGCGCTGGGCTTCGAACACGTGCGCCCGGGCTCCGGTGCGCTCGTCATACAGGCCGACCAGTGCCAGCCATGGGCCGGCTCGCGCGGAAGCGCTTACTTCGAACCCATGCGGATCGCGGATGATCTGGCCGGGCTGCCAGCATGAGGTCGGATACGTCCAATTCATCGGCTTTCCGTCCGCGCTCACGATTCGATCCTGATCATCGAGCGTCTGGCTGACGTGTAGAAAGACCTTGTACGACTTCTGAATGGGCGCGCCCGCCTCCAGCCGCCAGTAATAGACGACCTCGCTGGACTGGCCAGGCGACAGGGTCTCGGGCAGGGTATATCCGAGAAGGCGTAATTCGCCCTCTTTGCCAAATCGAATCGAGGTGGAAATCATATCGGCGGGCAGCGGAGCCGGGGCCACCGTGAGCGGATCCACCCCATAGCTTATCACCCGCAGCAGCAGCAGATGCAGGAAGAGCTGCCCAACGGCCAAAACCGTGACAGCCGCAACGGTCCGGCGGGGCCGGCCGGCCAGCGTGATCGCGGCCAGCCCGATCGCGAGCGGCGCGAGATACATCATCAGACGGCCCGTCTCGTCATGGGTGATCCGAAACACCGAAAGCGTAAAGATGGTCCCGAACACAGCCAGCCACAGCGGCGCATAACGGCGCGGGCCAAACAACAGGGCCATCATCGCGAAGGGCAGCCCGATATGGTTGACGATATCGAGGGCGCTGAACACCGCCCACGGATAGTATGGCCGGTCCATCCCGGAGTGAAAGCCCACTGACTCCCGAAAGTGGGTAACCAGGTCAAACCCCGTGACCAGGATGAACGCCGCCCACAGGCCGATGCATACTGTCGCCGCGACGACGATCGCGCTTGCGGTCTCTTTCAGCCAGCCCCGGTTGAGTGGCCGGCCGCTCGCGCGCTGCAGTTGAACCGCCCGAGCCAGGAAATACAAGCCCAGGGTCAGCAGCGCGGGCGCCAGTTTGTAGGACAGGAACAAGCCGGCCGCGACCAGGCCGCCCAGGGCGGCGGCCAAGGACAACCCGCGCCTGCGCTGCCCGGCCTGGAGCGCGCCAAGCAGGGACTCGATCAGCCAAACGCCGCAAATCGTCACATACACAAAGACCCGGTCCCAGCGCGACACCCAGGCCAGCATGGACGCCGTCATCGGGTAAAGCGCGGCCGCGAGCCATGCGGCGCGTTCGCCGGCCAGCTTGCGAATCAGGCCCCACAGCGGAATAACGGCCAGCGTCGCCGCCACAAATTCAAAGACGGTCCCCAGCGCGCCCCCGGCAATTTGGGCGTCTGTCAGGGCGACGCTGCCTTCGTCGAAGCACGTGAGCGGCCGAAAGACGTCCGCGATCGATACTGCCGCGGGGCCGAGCAGCTCGGCAAATCGTGTCGCTGCCCAAAAGATCAGCATCAGCCCTGGGGGCTGATTGCGGGGATGAATGGGCCAATCCGGGGCGTACTGGGTGTAATGGGCCAGGACGTCCCCGAGGTCTTCCCAGCGCGCGCCGATGCTGAAATAGCCGCTGCTCTCCTGGGACAACTGGCGAAAGACGATTCCGCGCAAAGGATAGGGCTCGACGACCGCTGTCGCAGCCACCTGCAACATCACACTCCCCGCCAACAGCCCAGCCCATAGCCAGGCCCGGGGCAGCCGTTCGCCCAATGGGCCTACGACCACGCCAAGCACAAAGGCAAGATATGCGAGATAGGCGGCCGCCAGAGGCGCGGCCTGAGCGAAGGTCACCGAATCCGCCCGCTGCCAGCCCAGGACGTAGCCCCGCCCAAACACGAGGCCCGCGCCGTACACGAGGGCCGGCAATCCGACTCCTGCGGCGGCAAGCCAGGCGCGCCAACGTCCATTCATAAGAACCGATTATGGCATGCGCTGCCCGCCGCGCGCGCGACGCCAGCCGTCAAACATCTTCAAACCACCCGCGCGCCTGCCAGGCTTCCGCCACGAACAACCCATCCCGTGCGGCGGCACGCGCCCAGTTCTGCAGCTGGGCCGGGTAGTGGCGTTTGCGAATGGCCTCAGCGAACTCGTCCTCATCGACGACGCGGGCCGCCTGGCCTGCCGGCTTGGACACGTCCAGTTCGTAGTCGGTGTATTCCAGCAGCCCTGCCCGCAGCCGGGCCGGAGTCGCCACATTAACGTAGATCTCCTCGATCTGGCCCATCACACCATAGCACTCAAGCAGCGAATACGGCCGATCGAACCAGTAGTGGGCTCGAAGATGTGCCCGGGTGCGCCAGGCGCCCCCGGCATGCCGAACAAGCTGGCCGATCGGCGAGACCGTGACGATCCATTCGTCGGTGATGTCTTCCACCCGGGTGCGCCACCAGCGATAGGGGCGGCCGTCATGTTTCAGGGCCTGCACCCGAAGGACGTCGCCTGGCCGCGTGACGCGCAGATCATGACGGGTTGGGCCCGGTTGCCAACTCTCGGCCACCCGCAGCCCTTCCTGGGCGGCCGCTCGAACGCCCGCCTGAAACGCTTCGGTGTAACCGTAAATGGCGCAGGCTGCAACAAACTCCTCTTCGTCGATGATCAGGGCCGGCCGGCCAGGATCCTTGGCCACGTCGAGTTCGTGATCGACGTAGGTGATCGTCGATGGTGTCACCTCGGCCGGGGCGTTCAGGTTGATATACAAGGCTGGCATGCCCCGCCGTCCGGTGTGGTGAAACTCAAAAACAGAATATGGGCGGTCCAGGTAAAACACGCTCCGCACATGGTCCCGGGATATGGCCCGGCCATACGTCGGGGACAAAACCGGCCCACCCACCCCGGCGTAGGTCACGACCCGGTCGGCATGCACTTCCTCGACAATCGCCCGCCGCCAGCGGTAAAGCGCGCGATCCGAGTGCAACGCCCGGATGACGATATCGTCACCCAGTTGCAGTGGAATGCGTTTCGACGGCTTGGGTCTTCCCGGCTTTGCCATCTAGGTCCAGGTCTCCAGGGCCCCCTTGACCGTGGTCATGAACGCGTCCGCGGCGGCGCCATCCAAGATGCGATGGTCAAACGTAAGGCCAAGGTAGCACATCGGCTTGATGGCGATGCTGTCAGCCCCGTCGACAGACACGACCACTACCCGCTTCTCGATCCTGCCCGCGGACAGGATCGCGCATTGAGGCTGGTTGATGATCGGCATCGCAAAGAGGCTTCCGGATACCCCGTGGTTGGTCAACGTGAATGTCCCGTTCCGGGTGTCGTCCGGCTTGAGCTGACTTTGGCGGGCCCGCTCGGCGAGGTCGCCGACGGCCCGCGCCAGCCCCAACAAATTCAGCATGTCCGCATTGTGGACTACGGGCACGATCAGCCCGGCTTCGCCGAGCGAGACGGCAACGCCGATGTTCACCCCGGGGTGGATGCGAATGGCGTTTTCCGCCCAACTGCTATTGACCGCCGGGTGGGCCTTGAGTCCACTGACGATGGCAGCCACAAAGTAGGGAGTAAACGTAAGACTTGCGCCATCCCGCTCAAATGCCTGTTTGTGGAATAGCCGGTGGGCGACGACCCGGCTCATGTCGGCCTCGAACACGGTCGTCACGTGCGGGCTCGTCTGAACGCTGCGAACCATGTGCTCGGCGATGGCCCGGCGCATCGTCGAAAGCGGCTGGATCAGGCTCGGGCTGCCAGCCGCAGGCTCGGCCGAAGTTCCCGGCTTTTCCTCGCTTGGGCGAAACAACTCGCCCGTTCCGGGGTGCTCCCACGCCTCCAGGCCGGCAGGCGAGGGCTTCGCAAGTGTTTCGATATAGGCCAGGATGTCCTTCTTTGTAACCCGACCCCCATCCCCAGTGCCCGCGACCAGATTGATATCGACACCGTTCTCGGCCGCGATGCGCCCGACAACGGGCGACACCCAGAGTTGCCCGGACGCGCGCGCTTCCAGCGGGCTTCGCGCAAAGGCCCGCGCCGATCTGCCTGGGTCCTGCCCTCCGGTGTCTATGACCGCGATCGGCGCCGCCGATGTGCCTGGGTCCTGCCCCCCTGTGTCTATGACCGCGATCGGCGCGTTGACCGCCACGACCTCCCCTTCCCGGCACAGGATTTTCGAAAGTGTCCCAGCCGCCGTCGCGGTCACCTCAGTGGTGATCTTGTCCGTTTCCACCTCGAGAAGCGGCTCAAACTCAGCCACGGTATCGCCAACATTTTTCAGCCAGCGGGAGATCTTTCCCTCGACGACGCTTTCGCCGAGTTTGGGCATGAGGACATCTGTGGTCATGGTTGAGTTTCGGACGTAATGCGCGTCAGTAGGCTGCCAGCTTGCGGATGCCCGCCAGTATCGTCCTGGCGCTGGGCATAAAAAACTCCTGGAGAGGGTGACTGTAAGGGGCCGCCGG
>JBKJQK010000320.1:0-8847 GCA_046594095.1 Anaerolineae bacterium
GGTTCCTCCCGGGATCGGCCATTCGGTCCACTGGGAGCTGCCGGATGAATTTGAGCGGCGCGTGACGGCGTTCTTCGGCCAGGCCGGCGCATGATCGCCCGCCCGCCCGCCCGTGTCCCGCGTTTCATCAGCCTGAAGCTGTTCTACTTCTGCTTCTTTGGCGCGCTGGGCGCCTATTTCCCGTTTCTGCAACTCTACTACCGCGACATCGGGCTTGACGTGGCCCAGATCGGCCTGTTGGCCACGCTGGGCGGGCTGATCGGCGTGCTGGCCGGGCCGCTTTGGGCGATTCTCGCCGACGCGTTTCGCCTGCAGCGGATCCTCCTGCCCCTGTGTCTCACGCTCAATCTTGGGATGACCTTCGTCATCGGCCAGACGCCAACCTTCGCCGGGCTGATCGCGATTGTGGGCGTGAACGCGTTCGTGGCCGCCCCGATCGGCTCCCTATCCGACAGCGGGGTGATCCAAGCGCTGGGCGAGCATCGCGACCAGTACGGCGCCCAGCGGCTCTGGGGGGCGGTGGCCTGGGTGGCATCGACCCTCGTCGTGGGCGCGCTGGTGACCCGCCTGGGCGTCGGGGTGATCTTCCCGACGGCCGTGGCGCTGGGCGTCCCGGCCGTCATCATGGCGGCCCGGTTGCCGCGCGGCGAGATTGCCCGGCCCAATCTGCGGAAGGGCGCGGGCGAACTCATCCGCAATCGCGGCTGGTTGATCTTTATCCTGAGCGCATTTCTGCTGGGCCTATGTCTTGTGGCGTCGATGGGCTTCACAACCTCGTATCTGCGCGACATCGGCGGTTCGGGCGAGGTGGTCGGGGTCGCGTTTGCGGCCGGCGCCGTCCTGGAGATCCCGACGATGGCCCTGGCCTCGCGCATTATCCGGCGTTTCACCGCGCGCCGAACCCTGGCCTTCGCGGCGCTGCTCTACGCGATCACGGCGGCGGCCCAAAGCCTGATCGTCAATCCATGGCTGGCCGCGGCGGCCCTCGGCCTGCGCGGCGCGGGGTATGGGCTGTTCTGGACTGCGGGCGTGCTCGAGGCCCAGGCCCTCGCGCCGAAGGGGATGAACGCGACTGCCCAGAGCCTGTTTGGAGCGGCGATGATGAGCGTGCCCCAGTTGGCGTTCACCACCCCGGCCGGGTTGATCTACCGCGACCAGGGTTTTGCGGCGCTATTCCGCATCGGCGCCGTGGCCGGGCTGGCGGCGATGGCGGGCATGCTGGCGGGGCGGAAACGCGAGACCGCGGACGTCGGACCGCAAACGGCGGACGGTGGGCGGTAGGCCGCGGTCAGCCGTCCGCCGTCTGCGGTCTCGCGTTTCCGCCATCACTCAATCCGAATGACCCCGAGCGGCGCGTTGTCCTTCCCCTGAAACTGCAAGTGCTCGCCACGCGGCAGCAGATATAGCCCGGCCTGAAGGGCATATTCGCCCGGGGCGATATCGGCAGGCAGGTTGATGACCCGCGTGTCGCTCACGATTTCGTTGACCGCCCACAGCGAGGTCGGGTATTCGCCATTGCGAGGCATGGCATCCGACTGGGCGATCAGCCTGCCCGATGCCGGGTCAATCACATGAACATAGGTAACGTAGTCGTCGTCCATTACGCCCAGCGCGCGCCAGTAGAGCGTCACCCGCATGGGTTGCCCGCGCCGCCCGCCCTCAGCGTCGAATCCCAGCAGCCCGATCCGGTCGCCGAATGACGCCGCAGCCGGACGGGTGATGGCGGGCTCGGCGAATTCGCGCTTCAGGCCCGTGACGTCGATCTCCCCGAGCGGGATGACCGCCTGCCCGCCGGCGCGGGCCGCAAGCGTGTAGCGCCCGGCGGCCGCATCCCGGGGCACGCGAAGCGCATAACGGTCACGTACTACCTGTCCGGCCTGCCAGTCGCCAAACGGGAAGGTCGCGCTCACCGGCGGCATGGCATACAACGAATATGAGCCACCTTGTCCGGTCAGCGAGATCGTCATCGGCGCGCCGGCGAGTCCGGCCGTTTTCGGGTTGGCCAGCCAGCACAGCTCCAGCCCGAGGCGCTCGCCCGGGCGCGCCTGCTTGTTCAGCGGCGTAACCGCCAGGAGGGTGAGATCGCTGTCCCCGCCGCCGGCGACCGGGCGCGCGTCTTCACGGCAGGCGGATTCGGGAGGCTGCGGGGGCGTGACCGCGCGCTGGACGCGACCGAGCGCGAAATCGGCCTCGATGCCGGCGAACCGGCCGGCATCATCGAGCCGGGGGAGGATATCGCGCGTCTCCGGGTTGAAGAAACTGACCCCGACCCGGTAACCGTCGATGGGCGGGGCGCCCGGCGCGACGGGGACCTCAATTTGGTCAAGCGCGATCTCACCGACCGTCCATTCGCCCGGGGGATAGTGAAAGGGATTGGCCCGGCCCCATTCGCCGATCAACGGGTGAAAGGCGCGCGCGGCGAGCTGCAACTGCGGATACGGGGCCATGATCTCCCAGGCGACCAGGACCGGACAGCGCGCGCCCGCCTCGCAGGCGGCCAACGGGCGCGCGTCCCATGCGCGCACGACGTGGCCAAAGTCGGCCGCCGGCCGGGTTGTAAGCGCCGCGCGGATCTCGGTCACGGCGCCGGCCGACAGCCGGTGGATTGTGAGCGCGGCCCCGCCCGAAGCCGAGCGCTGTTCCTCCGTCGTCCAGCGCGAAGTCAAGAGATCGGGCCAGGGCGCTGGCGGGCGCAGATCGCGGGGGATGAGATAGACCGCCTCGCCGCTGGCAGGCACTACGACCGTCGCGCCCCCGGTCAGCCACTTCGCGGCGGTGTAGTTTTTCGCGAGGGCGGCCACGGTCGGATGCTGGTAATGCTCGGACGCGACGTAGAGCGTCCGGCCGGGGCCTGCCAGCGCATCGAGGGCCCGGGCGGCCACGGCCATCTCGCCATGATTTTCCATGAATAGATCATCCCGCGTCGCCCAACGCACGTAGTTTGTCCGGGCCACGATGACGCTGATCGCCAGCAGCCCGATGAATGCAATCGGGAAGACCGCCGGCACGCGAGGCAGCCGGGCGAGCAGCGCGACCGCGCCGAGGGCCGGAAGCATCACCAGGAACGGATAGACGCCGATCAGGCGCAGATTGCTGGGGGTGATTTCGGACGTGGCCAGGGCGCTGGCGAGCGACATGAAGAATAGGCCGGCCAACACCAGGACGCGGGCTGAGCTTCCGGCGGCGTCCTTCGCCCGCCACACCAGCAGGGCGATCAGGCCGGCCAGCGCCAGCGTCGCGCTAAGCGGGTCCAGGATCGGCTCACCGGGCAGGTTGAAGCGGACATACGGGTCACCCCGCCCGGGCAGGGCAAAAGCGGCCAGCACCTTCAGCATCCCGCCGGCCGCATCGCCGAGCGTGGGCGCCGCAACCTGGCCGATCCTCACGCTGAAGGTATCCGGGTTGTTGAGAAAGAAGAGCCCGAGCGGGGCGAAGACGAGGGCGGCGCTGGCGGCGACCACAGCAAGCTGGAGGAGCGCCCGGCCGTTGCGCGCGCGGATCAACCACCAGGCCAGCGCGAGCGCCAGCGGGAGGGGGAACAGGCGGGCGGCCAGATACGTGTAGCCGGTCAACCCGACCAGCGCGCCGCCGGCGACGAGCCAGCGCAGGCGGCGCGTCCGCAGGCCGAGCCAGAGCGCGGCGATGGCCAGAACCTCGAACATGGGCTGCGAGATGGCTCGAAAGCCGTAGCGGCTGAGGAGCACATGCGGGAAGAGCGCCGCCATGCCCGCCCCCGCGAACAGAGCCACCCAACTTGCGCGCGGCCACGCCGCGAACAACGCGCGCGCCGCGGCCATCGTTCCGGCAACCGTGACCACGCCGACAAACGCGGCGGCCAGGCGCATCCCGAAGACCGAGTCGCTGCCGAATCTCAGGAAGAACGCGGCGATGTAGTGAAAGCCGACTTCGTGGCCGGTGAAGGCGCGGATGAAGATGGGCGTGCTTTGCCCGGATGCAATGCCGCGCGCGAGCAGCAGCATTGCCGCCTCGTCATAGTGCAGCCCGATGTCGGTATCGCCGAGCGCCCACACGCGCAGAAAGGCGGCGGCGAGCAGAATCAGCGTGGCGCCGGCGAAGTACGACGGGGATAGGCGAGGCGGGCGCATGCGATTTCAATTGTAGGGCAGGGCCGCCGCCCTTGGGCCCGTCCGAACGCGCCCACCCCGCCCCTGGCATTCCGAACGCGCCCCGCAGAGCCCATGCGCGCCATATCGTATCGGGGCGCGTAAGGAATCCCTGTAGCGCCGCGCAGTTACAACGTGAATCGGCGATCGCATACGTGAGCCGATTCACGTTCGAGCAGGGTGACGTTCCGGGGATCCTTCGCTCGGCCATGACGTGGCTGGTAGCGCCGGCCCTTCGATTGGCCCGAAATCCGTCATCGGTCAGAGCCCGATCGGCGGCCGGCCGGGATCCGGCGTCCACCACTCGTCTGTCGTGCCGCTGATCGGCCGGTAGTCGATGCCGAGCGCCTTGAAATATTTCTGGGCGCAGCGGACTTTGCGCTTCTCGTGTTCGAAGCGGAGTTGGCGAATATTTTCGCTGCCCTTGGTCTCGCGGATCTTGTGGATGACCGGCTTGCCGTCCTCGTCTATCCTGGCGATCCCCCAATCGGGGTTGTAGTCGCCGATGATTCTGGGCATTCGGATGCGGAAGCGGGGCGGGAACTTGAAGTAGAACTCGACCCGCCCATCCTCGTTCAGCTTCTTGACAAAGTCCCGCTCCACACCGGAATCGACCTGAACCTTGTCATACAGCCCGTGTTCCTTTGCGTCCACAAGCTCCTTCTGCGGATAGCGCTCGTTGGGCGGGAAGAGCGCCTCGGCGTCGCCGTACTCGATCGTCCCGCCCGGCTCGAACGCGATCAGTTGGGTCAAATGATCGGCCAGCACGTCGCGCAACGTCGCGATGAAGACATTGGCAAAGCCCTCCGGATTACTGAAGATCAGGCGTTTCTTTTCAGATTGCATCCCGCGGAAGATGGCGCTGATGGTCGGCCGGGTGATCCCCAGCTCGCGCGCGGCGCGGTCAACAAGATTGAACAACGGGTAGCGCTGGCGCGCCTCGGTCACCTTCGACTCACGCACACGGACGATGGTGGTATCCGGGCTGAAGGTGTAGGTCTGCCCCTCCGCGAGCGGCGCGACATCCCGGTTGCCCAACACGACGACCGGGACGCCCTCTCGAACTTCGATCCGGAGCGTGCCAAACGCCTTGAGCGTTGGGCTCTTGGTCTTCTTGGCCAGGTCATCGCCGTTGCTGAATGGGCCTTTGTATTCGTACTCCTCGCCCGCCTCGTTGAGCAGCCGAATACTCAACTCGGCGCTCTTGCCGCCGGGGTAGATGCGCCTCACGGTGATGGCCGACTCGGCGATCACCACCTTCGCCTTTTGGATGGTGATGACCGGGACGGGATACTCCGCAATTTCGAGCCGGCGAATCGCATCCTGAACCAACCGGGCGGTGTCAACGGTGATTCTGTATTGCAGCGGCGTCTGGAGACTCTGCCAGAAGAGCTGGAAGCCGCTGTTAAAGATAGCGTCATTGCGTTTGGCCTGGTTGTCTCGCGGGCGCTTGGGCGCGGGCGGCGCCACGTCGCCGTCGCGGGTGTACTCCTGCTGCAGGCCCTCTGCGAAATCGCGGAAGCTCTCGTTGGCGATCACGGTCAGGACATTGGCGTCGGTGTCCCATACCCGCTCGCCGCTCTGGTTCACGCACAGGCGCAACCCGCGGCCGATGGATTGGCGCCGCTCGATGTCGCTGGCGCTCTCGCGCAGGGTGCAGATCTGAAATACGTTCGGGTTGTCCCAGCCCTCGCGCAGCGCCGAATGGGCAAAAATGAAGCAGCGCGGCTCCTCGAACCCGAGCAGGCGCTCCTTGTCGCGCATGATGAGCTTGTAGGCCTCTTGCTCGGCATTTTGGAAGTCTTTCGAATCCGCGTCGGTGATGACCTCCTCGCCCTCGCCCTTGGCCTTCTTCTTCCTGGCGAAGTAGGCGGTCCGGGCATCCTCCGGCGCGAGGCCCCTGAAGCCGGCCGCGTTCGGATCGTCCTCGAGCGCGAGCCGGAATTCCTCGTCGAACAGGCGTTTAATCAGCCCGTTATCGTCGACATAGCTGGCGACCCGGTCGATGAAGAAGAGCGAGAGGACCTTGATGCCCTCCTTGCGCAACTCGGCCTGCATCCGAAAGTGATGGCGGATGGTCTGGGCCAATTGGGCCCGGAAGATGGCTGCCCGGGCGCTGCCACTCCGATCCTTGTGGCCGAGCACCACCCCGTTGGCGAACTCGACATAGCCATCGTCGCCGACGCGGATATCCTCGACCGCGTAGCCGTTGTCCTTGTATTCGTCGCGTCCGGTCTTGCGCCCCAGATCATCGCCCTTTTGCAGCCCCACGTCTTGAAGGGCGGTCTTGCCGTCTTTGGTGACCTGGACCTTGACTGTGGCCCGGATGCCATCCTTGCCGCCCGTCACCGCGCGCAGCTCGAGCATCGGCGCGTTGGCGTTCTCGCGCTCGCTCACCCCGATGACCTGGATCTTCTTGACCAGGTTGCGCCGGAAAGCATCGACCGGGGTGAGGCGGAAGCACAGGTTGGGGCTCTCGCGATGGGTGGCGCTGAAACGCAGGGTGGCGAGCGGGTGGAGCGAGCGGATGGCCTGTTTGGCCTTGTCGCTGCCCATCCGCTGAGGCTCGTCGAGGATGACGATCGGGCGGGTGTTCTGGATGTACTGAAACGGCAGCCATTCGCCGGGGAGCTTCTCGCTGGCCTTGTAGAGCTTGTTGCTGCCCTTGTTGAAGCTGTCGAGGGTCATGAGCAGAATGCAGGCGTTGGGGCTGCGGGCAAAGCTGCCCACCCGCCCCATCTGCTCGCCGTCATACTCGATCAGATCGACCGGCTCGTTGTCGTAGAGCGCGCGCAAGTGGTCGCGCGTGATGGCAAAGCTCTTGCGCACGCCCTCGTAGATGGCAACGCTGGGCACGACCACGACGAACTTGCCAAAGCCGTATTTGATCCGCAGCTCAAAGATGCTGCGTAGATAGACGTAGGTCTTGCCCGTGCCGGTCTCCATCTCGAGGGTGAAACTGGGCACGCTGTGGCTGGCCCCGCCCGCGGCGTCGAGCGTAGGTCCGTTGTCGATCGCGAGGCGATGGCTGAAATCGGCAGTGTCGAAGTTGCTGCGACGCTGGACCTCCAGCAGATTCGAGAACAGCCATTGCGGGTCAAGCTCCTCCTCAAACTCGGGCAGGTTGCTGACCGCGGTGCCGTTGCCGGCCAGCGCAAAGCGCGTCTCGAGCGCCGGCCGGCCCTCGAAGAGGCCAACGACGCTGGCGATCGCGTCGAGCTGGTGCGGCTGGCTGGCCTCGAACTTGAGTTTGAGCATGGGGCAACCTATTCCGGGATGGATGGGAGCGCTTCGAATCGTTGCCGCATGGTCGCGATGATTGTCATGCTGAGCGCGCCTGTCGAGCCATTGCAGGCGCGAAAGTAATTGGCGCGCGAAGCATCTCTACCGCGGCCGCGCGGCGACTGGAAGCCCGGCCTGGCCGGCATCCAGGCAGTCAGCGCGTGCCGCACACGCGCGTTCCCGCTGGAGGCCAGACCCGCGGCCAGCGCAACATCATCCAGCGCAGGGGCATCCGGCGCGCTACCACTGAGATAGGGCACCCCGCGCCGCAGCAGGTTTTCGGCCAGGATGTCATCCTCGGTCAGGGTCGTGCTCAAAGCGTTCGCTGCCATCTAGATCACCTTCAGCTTGCACCCGTCGGCGAGGCGCAGCTTGGCTTCGTCGCCCAGGGCGTGATCGAAGCAGATGAAGATGTCCTGATCGCCCAGGCGCGCGGCATTTACAGTGTCCGCATAAATACGCTCGTCGAGGCAGACATACAGGCGATGCTGCGATGACGCGTGGCTGACCCGGCGCACGACATTGCGCTTGAACTCAGCCAGGACCTCGACGGCGCTGTCGAGCGGGAAGCCCTCCTGCAGGGCGATCTCGGTCAGCACGGCCTCGGCCGCCCAGCCCGGCCGCAGCGGATGATCCGCGGCCTCGTCGAGCCGGGCTTGATAGCCGGGCAAATCCTCGCCTTCGTAGTCGGCCCAGCGCTGGAAGGGGCTATCCTCAATCTTGAAGACCTTGAAGCCGAGGTCGAGTGGCCCGATGGGCGCGTCACCAGCGGCCGATGGAAGCTTGACCTGTTTATTTGTTTCGACAGCTTCCTTCTGCTCGGCCTTCAGCTTCTTGACGACGCGACGGATGCGCTCTTTGCTAATTTCAGCTATTGTCTGATAGTCAGTCGAACTCGTCTCTTCGGGAAGCTGTACAAGAACGAACCTCCTCCGTGCCGAGTCTACAAGGTTACTCTGAAGCAACGCATGCGCGGTGGTTGCTGAACCCGCAAAGAAGTCAAGGAAGACTGCATCTTTGTCGGACCAAACGTATTCAATCAAATGTCGGATCAGCGCCGTTGGCTTTGGAAAAGGAAACACCTTCCCATCGCCAAAAAGATCTTCGAGTTCAGCCGTTCCTTCCTGCGTGTACGGACCATCGATGATTGAGAATGGTTTTGCGCCGCGCTCCTCCCCATTCTCGTCATAGAGGTACTGCTTGTAGTTCACCGACCAGTTGCCCCGCTGCTTCGTGATCACTAACTCATCGTTTGCTTGTGCCCTACCCACCCTTTCCGCTGACCACTGCCATTGTTTGTCCGGCCAAATCTCCTGACCTTCGAACTGAATGGCGTAGCGGAGGTTCGGCCGTTCGTCCATGCTGTTTGTCGCCAGTGGTTGAAGGCGAAACGGACCACGCGTTTCGAATTTGCCGTCGCGTGATTTGTAGTACTTTTGGA
>JBKJQK010000490.1:0-3988 GCA_046594095.1 Anaerolineae bacterium
TCCTCGCGGTCGTAGGCGTTCGGCCCGCTTTCGTCAAAGCGGTACCAGCGAGCGTCGCGGATCGGAGTCGCACAGGTCAACGGCGTTCGCTATGCGACTCCGATCCGCGACGATCGCTGGTACCGCTTTGACGAAAGCGGGCCGAACGCCTACGACCGCGAGGAGCGCGAGGCCTGGCAGGCCGTCGCTCAGTACGCGGCGGGCTTCCACCCTGATCGGGACACGCACACTCCCGACGACGCGCCGCCCATTTCGCTCACGACGGTCGACAACGTCGTGCAAATGCTCTTCCGCCAGGACAATGTCGACAACATCACCCGCGGTTTGTGGCGGGCCGACGCCGACAAAGCCGCCGGAGTGGCGCCGCCCGGGAAGCGCGCAGACTTGCCCGAACGCGGGAGCGACGAGCAGTGGGCCGCCTATCATGTCAAGCGCGGGCTGGACTTGCCCAGAGGCGAGCGCGACGACGATGTACTGCGCTGGCATCCGAAGATCGCCCATGTTTGGCGGAAGTGGCAGGCGATGGACGGCGACAACCCGCCGCTCGAGCGCAGTTACACAGGTCCGCGCCGCGACTTCGACATCAACCTGGACGGGATGGCTCACTACGGGATGCTGCCCGATCTGCTCCAGGACGTCCGCAATCAGGGCCTGTCGATCGACGACCTCGCGCCGCTGTTCCGCTCCGCCGGCGATTACGTAGAGGTTTGGGCGCGCTGCGAACGGCGGGCGGAGTCGTTGCGCGAGACCCAAGGCGAAGCGGTGCCGGTGTAATCCTGTGGCAGGGCGAAAACGCGTGGAGCGGCCTTGAGCGACGCGCTGAGCACCAGTCAGGGCGATGTGCCGCCGGTGGTCATGACCGCCGAGGAGGGCATGATCGCCGCGCGCCGCCAGCAGCGCGTCCCGGCGGCGCCGAAGCGCATCTTCGATGTGTTTTGCGGAATTGGCGGCGCGCGCGGATGGTTCTACATGAACTGGGCCTGGGAAGCGCGCGGGCTCATCGACCGCCTCATTGGCGGCGTGGGGCTGCGCCGCGGCCGGCGCGATCCGGACGAGTTGCGAGTGGGCGATGCCCTCGACTTCTGGCGGGTTGAAGCCGTCGAATCCGGGGCGGCTGCTTCGGTTGCGCGCCGAGGTGATCGTGCCCGGGCCCGCCTGGCTGCAGTTTGAGGTCCTCCCGCGTGAGGGCGGCCGATCGCTGCTGAACCAGACCGCCTTCTTCGCGCCGCGCGGTCTGTTTGGGTTCATCTACTGGTACGCCCTGTATCCCCTTCATCGTTCCATCTTCAGCGGGCTGATCGATCAGATCGCCCGGCGCGCTGTCGCGCCAGCGTAGAGATCTGACGCCGCCACTTCGTTTCCTGGCCAGGAATCCAACGTTTCCAGTGGAATTACGCTTCAAAACGATTCTGACCTTACTGGGAGCACTGCCGATGGCGGCGAGAGTGGCTTCCCGCTGGCGACAGTCGGATATCCGAATGCCGGCCTTCAATGGACTGCGCTCATCAGTAGTATCGCGGTTTCGGCGCTTATAATAGTGGCTTGTTAAGGTGGAGGAAATTTATGCTAAGAAAGATTCTGGTGTACGGTACCGTTGTGTTTTCTCTCGCAGCGTGCGCTTCGCCGGCCGCAAATACGCCGACCCCCGTTCCGCCCACGGCGACGGTGGCCCCCTCTGCGACGATTCCGCCGACCGCAACATCAGCGCCGTCGGCGACCGTTGCTCCAACCGCGACATCGGCGCCGTCGGCGACACCGGCGCCGTCGGCAACACCAAAACCGCCAGCGCCCGCCGCCCAGGTCATTTCCGTGAGCATGACCAGTTTCAGCTTCGCTTTTAACCCGGCGCGCATTGCGGCGGGTCAAGTCAAATTCGTCGTCCAAAATAGCGCCGCGGGCGTATTGCACGAACTGATAATCTACAAGACCAACCTGCCGATAGACAAGCTTCCGGTCAACGCAGATGGCACCTCGGTCGATGAGGACTCGCCGCTGATCACCAAGGTCGGGGCAGTTGAGGATGTCGATGCCGGGGCATCGGGCTCGATGACGATGACGCTCGCCGCCGGGCACTATGTCTACATCTGCAACATCGCAGGGCATTACCGCTTGGGCATGGCGGGCGAGTTCACTCTGCCTGTGGAGGGTTTTGCGGCATTCACACCGGCCATGTCCATGACGGGCGCCATGGGCGTCGCCCCGACCGTTAGGCTCACCCCGACAAAGGTCGTGACCGTGAGCATGACCGACTTCGCTTTCAAGTTCACCCCCGCAACGATCCGGGCGGGCACCATTAAGTTTATCGTCAAGAATGACGCCACCGCTCAAATGCACGAGATCTTCTTGGTCAAAACGGTTCTGGCACTGAACAAGCTTCCCCTGGCCGCGGATGGGGTGTCGGTCGACGAAGATTCCAAGGCGTTCACAAAGCTGGGCGTCGTCGAAGACATCGAAGCCGGCCAATCCGGCGAAATGATCGTGAACCTGGCGCCGGGCCGGTACTTGTATTTCTGCAACAAGGAAGCGCACTTCAAGCTTGGCATGGCCGGCGAAATGATCGTCATTCCGTAGAATTCAAGAGCTGGCGCAGGCTTCTGCGTCACTGGCGCGACAGACTGCACGGCGCGGGCCTTAAGACGGCGCCGCCTCAGCCTTTGTGCCCGGTGCGCGCACAAACTGCGGTCGGTGGGCGCCGGCCCAATCCGGGCCCCGCGGATCGCCAATGCCGCCGGTTGAACTTCGCGCCCGATACGTGTTTCTCATGGACGCCGCTCAAGCCACGGCGCGCGTCGATTGTTGCATACGTCAACGACGCGTGTCGGGGCCAGAAGGCGATCGGCGCCATGTCCGGCGGCGGCTACAGCCTGAGCGGCGGTTTCTGGTACGACAGCCAGCTCCGGGTGTTTGTTCCGCACGTTTTGCGATAGCGCCGCGGTTCAGCGGTTGTAGACCCGCGCGTAATCCACCCGCATTGGCGCGCCGGACTCGGTGTCGTCCGTTGGGCTTCCCGGCCAGCCTCCGCCGATGGCGACGTTCAGGACAATGAAGAACCCGTGGTCGGTCGCGCGCGCCCAGGTGGCGCTCTCGCCTTCGGGCGCCCTGACCGTCAGAAGACGGACTCCATCCACATACTAACGGATTTCCTCGGGCGAGATCGATCGGTCGAGCTCGGCGCGATAGACGTGAAAGGCGGATTGGAGCGTTGGCGAAAAACCGCGGATCTCGCCGCTGGTGGGGCCGTTCGCCTCGTCGCATGGCCCGCCGGGTGACACGCCGCAGTGCAGGGTGCCGCCACAACCGTTGTCCCCGGAGCGCCGCCCGCGTTGACATATCCGGCTCAGAAGCCATAATGCCAGCGTTATGACAAAGACTTTTGCGCTCGTCACCGGTAGCTCAAGCGGCCTCGGGGCCGAAATCGCCAGCGCGCTGGCCCGCCTAGGCCGAAATCTGATCCTGACCGGCCGCAGCGCGGCCCGCTTGCGCCCAGTCGCTGAGCGTCTGGCGAAGGAGAGCCCGGGCAGCGAGATCGTCATCCTCGAGGCCGATCTGTCCGAGCTCGACGGTCCGAAGACGCTCTTCGATCAGATCGGGGCCCGCCAGTTGGTCGTCGACGAGTTGATCAACAACGCCGGCGCGAGCGCGCCCGGCAGCGCGCTGGATCTCGAGCCCGCGGTCGTGGTCTCCGAGATGATCCTCGACTATGTGTCAGCCTCGGCCCTGACGATTCTGTTTTTGCGCCATGCCCGCCAGCGCGGAGGGCCCGGCCGCCTGATCCAGATCCTGTCGCTCGCCGCGCGGTTCAAAGCCATGCCGAACTTTGCCCACTACAACTCAGCCAAGAAGGCCTTTGACACCTTCACCCGCGGCGTCGAATTCGAGATCCGCCGGGCCGGCCTGCCGATCAGCGTTCATCGGGTGTATCCCGGCGCCATCTCGGTGATAGCGCTGGTGGCGATCTTCGTGCCCGAGATGGCGCCGGGATACACCC
>JBKJQK010000514.1:0-5884 GCA_046594095.1 Anaerolineae bacterium
AAAAAAGGCGAGCGCGCGCTCACCTTCACTCAGCAGTTTGTCCGCAAGTTTCGTCGCCTCGTCGCTCATGGGCACCTCGTGGGGCAAATGGTAACACCGAGCCTGTCGCATATTGGCGGCTGCGTATCGTCACCGTGTTTCACCGGTGGAGGTTTTCTAACAGAAGAAAGGAAGAAGGGAAGGAGAAGGAAGGTAGACCCATTCCTTTCATAAACTTCCTTCTCCCCTTCTTCTGTTACCCGAAAAAGACGGGCTAGGATCCGCGCTGCGACTCACGTTGGGCGGAGGCCCGCACACCGAGGATCGCCACCCAGGTGAACGCGGCGACTGCGTTGTGGAGGGTCGCCAGCCAGAGCGGCTTGAGCGACAGGACCATCAGCGCGCCGACGGTGGCCTGGCCCAGGATTCCCGCCACGGCCAGGATCCCCCACAGCCGGGGTCGCCCACCCTTCGGCCAGGCGCGGATCGCGGTGATGGCGACAAGCAGGACCGTCAACGCGGCCAGGCCGCGATGCAGCCACTGGGGAAAGGCCAGCGTGGCCGGATTCGGCGCCAGGCCGCCCGCGCACAGCGGCCAGCCGGTCGGGAAGATCGCCCCGCAAGCCAGGGCCGCGCCAGTGCCCGAGACCGCGCCGCCGGTCAGGAGCAGAACGAAGACCGCCACGGCGGCAAGCCGAGGCAGATTCTCGGGGCGGGCGCTTCCATGCCACTCCCAGGCCATCACCACCATCGCGCCCAACACCAGCATGCCCATGCCCAGGTGGGCGGCCACCGTCCACCAGGCCAATTGCAACCAGACAGTGAGCGCGCCCAGCACGATCTGGACCGTGAGCGCCAGCAGGGCCATGACAGATAACGCCATCAGGCGCGGGCTATACCGGCGGCGAAGGGTGACAAGGCTGATGCCGGCCACCAGGATGCCGACGCTGCCGGCGAAGAAGCGATGGGCCATCTCGATGATGGCCGTCGACTGGGCGGTCGGAATCGGGCTTCCATAACAGAAGGGCCAGTCGGGGCAGCCCAGACCCGAGTCGGTCACGCGGACGATGTTGCCGGAGACGACGAGGAGATAGGTCAGGATGGCCGCCACGGTTGTGAGGCGGCGAAAGCGCGTCTGCGTGATTTCGTTCAGCACAAGACGGTGATCCTAATCCAGCCGCCTGAGCGTGTCGTGTGACGAGCGTTACCTGTCTCGGGTTACGTTTTGCGCCACGATTCCTAACAGAAGAAGCATACAAGGGAAGAAGGAAGGGGTACTGCTCAGGTCGTAGCCATAACGCAGTCGAAGGGTCGGCGCGCTCAGGATGCTTGCCGGTGGAGTCATGGAAAGACCGGAACGTCACGGCTGCGCGAGCCGGGCAAACACAAGCGCAAGACCGCTGACGTTTTGGACGGTGTAGGCGAACGGCGTGATCGCCAGGTTGATCACGGCGATGACAAGGAAGATGCCGGCCGCGCCCAACGCCTTGATGGCGGGGCGATTTACCCAGGCCGGCGGCGCGGCCCGGCGCATGCGCGCCCGGGTGAGCCAGTGCTCGACGATCATCATTCCGCCCAGGCCGGCGCCCCAGGCCAGGCCGAGGACGCTCACCGAGTGCCACAGTCCGCAGATGATCATCGTCAGCGCGGTGTTACGGAGCGGATGGCGCCGGAAGCCGCCCAACGGCGTGTACACATACTCCACCAGCCACGCCGCGGTGGTCAGATTCCAGTTGCGCCAGAAATCCCGCACCCGGGTCGTCCGGAGCAGCTTTCCGAGCGGGGCGAAGCTCTCGGGCAGGGTCAGCCCGAACAGATGCCCGGCCCCGACGGACAGATCGGCGTAGCCTGAAAAACCAACGTAGAAGGTCAAGGCCGCCCAGCCGATGGACAGCGCAACCCGCCAGGCCGGGTGGGCGAACGGGTCGAGCAGGACGCCGGCCGGCCAGAGCAGGCTGAGCATCACCCCCGCCAGCGCGCCTTTGACCAGGGCCTGGCTAATCCGGCGGATCGCCGGCCCCAGATGCGCCCGACTGGGGCGGAGCGGAAGGCCATCGAACTGGCTCAGAAACAGCCCGTGCTTGATGAAGGGCACGTGCACGAAGGTTGGAAAGAACAGCATCCAGGTCAAAAAGTCAACCAGACCGGGCATCTCGCCCGTCGCCAGCTTCGGCGCGTCGACGGCGAACGAGATCAGGCGTAAAAATGAGAAGGCCACCGGCAGGCCAAGGGTGAACAAGACGTAGTCGGGAGTGAAAGCCAGAAAGGCGAGCGCGTCGGTGAAGGTGATCAGCCCGAACAGGAAGTGCAGGCTGGCGTACAACCCGACCACCCCGGCCACAACCAGGGTGGTCGGCCGCCCGGCCCGGACCAGGGCGCGGGTGATGGCGTAGACGGCGATGAAGATCAGTGTGGCGACGGCGGGCAGCAACCATGGCCGGCCCTCGCCGAGCAAGAGGATGGCGAGGCTGATCGGCAGCGCGGCCAGGCGGCGTCGCTGCTGAGGGATCAGCCAGAACACCAGCGCGCCGGCGGCCAGCCACGCGTAGTAGCTGAAAGGCTTGAGGGCCGCGAGGAGGGCGGGCACAACGTCGATGCTCATGGTGTTGCAATAGGGGACCGAAGCCGGTTCAGGCGGATAGACACCCTGATTGAGCGGCTCTAGGAAGGGTCAGAGGCCGGCCGCAACCGCGCATTTGTATCGCTCCGCCGATCGTTGGACGGCGTGTTTGGCGTCCACCAGGTCTGGCCGAGCGGGCTGACATACTGGCGCGTAAAGAAACGCGACGGGGGCAGGTCCGTCGCGGCGAATTGGTTTCCGCACGTTACACAAAGGTAGTTTGGCATCGAGCGTCACCCTGGCGGTATTTTCGGCGTTCTGGCGAACAGAGCGGCGCATTGTACGATGGGGTTGATCACCCGTCACCCATCGCCGCCATCTCGCACACCTCGTCCGCCGCCACGTTCACTACCCCTGGGATATCCGGGGGCGGGCAGTCGACGGTGATGAGCGCAATGCGTTTCCCGGCCGCGCTCAGGCGAGTCACGCTGTCGATGATCTGGGCGTTGATGATCGGCGTGACGATAATCTGGGTGCTGGTAGTTGGCAAATAGCGTTGTTCGTTGAACAAAAACAGGCCGAAGCTCAGGATCGGGTAGGCGGTGATCGCAGCCAGGCTCTCCATCACCCGCATGAGCTGGCGGGGCGCGCGGCGGGTCCGCACCCGCAGGTTCTGGGGCAGGTTGGGCGCGTTGCCATTGGATGACAGCCCGACCGCCCAGTCCTGATCGTGGGCCCAGGTCGCGATGCTGGCCGCGACCGAGACCGCCCGTTCGAACTGGTCGACGGCAATGCCCTCCCACTCCTTCTCGAAGGTGGCCACGTTCAGGAGCACCGCCACCGAAGGCTCGCTGGCCCGCTCGTGGACGCGGGTTTGGAGCTTGGCCCGCCGGGCGGTGGCCTTCCAGTCGATCATCCGGAAGTCGTCGCCCGATGCGTAGTCGCGCGCGCCGATGATCCGGAGCGGGTCTTCGACCAGGGTCCGCAGGGCGGTGAGCGCCCCATACGGCTCGCGGTTGGCTACCGGCAGGCTGCGTTGGGCATACACCCGCGGATAGACCACCAGGTCGTCGGCCAGCCCCATCCACTTGTCCTCGTCGGCCAGCCCCAGCGCGTCGGTGACCCGAATGCGAGCGTCGGCGAAGCGATACCAGCCGCGTTTGTTGGCCCGCAACAACGCCGCACGGCTGAGCCGCTCGCCGGGCAGCAGGGCCACCCATTGGGTCAGATCCGGCCCGAGCTTGCCCTTTTCGTGCAGCCATTCCAGGACGGGCGAGAGCGGCTCGGCCTCGGCCTGGGCGACGAGGGTGAACTCCTTGGGGGCGGTGTCCTCGATCCGGATGGTCTGGGCTGGAAGGCGGCTGCGATTTGTGGTGACCCGCCAGAGGGTGAAGTCCTCGCCGACGAAGACCCGCGACGCGCTGAAGCGCCGCTCGTAGCGGATACCGCGCAGAAGGAGCGTGCGTGAGGCGCGGGCCAGCAGAAGCAGCGTCGTCCCGATCAGAAACAGGGCGATCATGGCCGGCACCCGCCACAGCAGGCCGATGAAGCCAGCCAGGACCATGAGCGCGACGAGGCGCGACTCGAGCGGCGCCTCGTCATTTCCGCGCCGCGAAAACAGGCCGAAGAACGATCCCAGCATGAGTGTCCGGCTAGATCGCATCCACCGGCGCGGGGGTGCGCTCGAGGGCCTCGCGCAGAATGTCCTCGGCGGTCCGATTGCGCAGCCGCGATTGCGCATCGAGGACGATCCGGTGGGTGAGGACGCTGGGCGCCATCCGCTTGACGTCGTCGGGCAGGGCGAAGTCGCGCCCCTGCAGCGCGGCCCGGGCCTGGGCGGCCCGATACAGGGCCAGGCTGCCCCGCGGGCTGACCCCGAGCTGGGCGCCGGCCGCGCCGCGGGTGCCCCGGCAGAGCTTGAGCAGATAGTCGGTGACGCTGCGCTCAACCCGGATGACCCGCACGGCCTGTTGCGCGGCGATCAGCTCGGCCGCGTCCGCGACCGGCTGAAGGGTGGTGAGCGGATCGAAGCGTTCGTAACGGGCGAGCAGATCGCGCTCTTCGCTCTCGCTCGGATAGCCGATGGCGAGCCGGGCGAAGAAGCGGTCGATCTGCGCCTCGGGCAGCGGAAAGGTGCCCTCGAGTTCGATCGGGTTCTGGGTGGCGATGACCAGAAACGGGCGCGGCAGCGGGCGCGTCTCGCCATCGACCGTTGCCTGGCGCTCCTGCATGGCCTCGAGCAGAGCCGCCTGGGCGCGGGGGGTGGCCCGGTTGATCTCGTCGGCGAGCAGGACATTGGTGAAGACCGGCCCGGGGCGAAACTCGAACTCCTGGGTTTTCTGGTTGAAATACGACACGCCGGTGACGTCACTGGGCAGGAGGTCGGGGGCGCCCTGCAGGCGGCGAAAACTGCAGTTCAGGCTGCGGGCGATGGATTTGGCCAGGGTGGTCTTGCCGACCCCGGGCACGTCCTCGAGGAGGAGATGTCCGTCGCACAGCAGGGCGATCAGGGCGATGTCGATGACCTCGTCCTTGCCGATCATGACGGTCCGGATATTGGCGCGCAGTTTGTCGGCCAGGGGCGTGATTGGATTCATGGATTCAGGTCGCGAATGGAGTTGGGACTATTGGTTTTGGCGCTGGCTCGGTCTGGCGGGCGCGCGCCCACGCCGACTGGATGGCGCGCAGCTTGTCGAGGGAGTCGGGCACTTCTCCGTAGTGGGCGGCCACATAGGCGTCGGTGACCACCCGCGTTTCGTCGTCAGCGCCCGGGAAGGCGCGCCCGAGGGCGGGCAGGTATTCGAACGGGGTGAGCGCGGGCGGGCGGCGCTCGCCGCGGCGGGCGGCCTCGGACGACATGCGGGCATAGATCAGGCGGATGGTGGCGCTGGCGAACAGGCGCGAGATGCGGGTGCGCATGCCGCGCGCGGCTGCGGCGGCGGGTCCCTCCGCCTCGCTGAGCGCGGGCGCGGCCTCGTGCGTATCGCCGGCCGCCAGGGCCGCGCGCCGGCGTTGGGCAATCCGGGCGGCGCTCGCGACCAGGATGACCAGGACGATGGCGCTGACGATCAGGGCGACCAAGAGCGCAACGCTCACATACGGGCTGACCGGATCCGCCGTGGTCGGCAGGGCCTGCAGGTCAGAACCGGCGCCCCCAAGCATGCCCATGCGCGCCTGCAAAAACTCAGACAGGCGGCGCATCAGTTCGGCGATCGACTCGGGCGAGATGATGAGCAGAACCAGGCTGCCGACCAGGGCGACCAGGAGGGCGAACGGGGCGATCAGGACGAGCATGGCCAATTGCATGAGCCGCGAGATGACCTCGAGGTTGAAGATCAGCATCTC
>JBKJQK010000568.1:0-3045 GCA_046594095.1 Anaerolineae bacterium
GGGGCCGGCACGACCGACAGTGAGGTTGATTCACCCTGAACGGCGACATAGTCGCGGAGAACCCATCCCATCTGGCCATCGGGACCCAGTACCGCCAGCCAGGCGCCATCCTGAGAACGGGCAACGGCAATGACGTTGTTGCCATTGAATACTGGAAAGCGGCGCGGGGCAGTCAGAATCGGCGCGCTCCGCGCGAAGGCGCCGTCAATCCGGATGATCCCCGGGAGCGTAGGTTCCGAAGCTCCCGGCACGACCGTGGCGGTAGGGCGGGTGATGGCCGCGGTGGCGGTCTGGGCCGGATAGGCGGCTTTCGTGGGCACTTGCGACGGAGCGGGCGTTGCGACGGACTTGACCTCAAGAACCTGAGACGTTGGAGGCGCAACGGAACTGGGCGTGGCCCTGGCGGTAAATACCGCGATTGACGTGGTTGGAACGCGCGTCGGACTGATGAACACCACGATCGAAACGGCGGTCGCGGACTGATCCGGCACGGGCGTTGTAAGCATCGGCGCCTCGGTCGGCGCAGGCGCTGTGACCAACGTAGGCGTAGCCGGAGGCGACGGCGGTCCACTGGTGCCGCAAGCGGACAGAAATGCCGCCCCGCACCAACCCAGAACCAACCCTTGCAACTTTGTCATCTTCTATCAGCGCGCGAGCGCACTGAGCGTCTGAAGGGTGAGCAGAATTCGAGCATTCATTCCATCATCCGAGAGATGGAAGCGCTGGGCACCCTGGTCAACGATACCTCGAGCCGGATCTTCGCGGACCTCGCGGGCGAGCCCGTTCTGGGGAAGATCGCGAGTGGCTCTCCACAGGTCAATGACCGGGATGTCGAATTGCGCGCCGAGCCGGCGCATGACATCGTTCAGATATCCGGGGGGCGCCCCACCTTGCTGGGAGTCCAGGTCATCCGCCTTGGTCATCAGGATCGGGACGGTCTTGGCGACAATCGCCAACTCGATGATCCCGCGCAGGCTTGTCTCAAACGACTGCCAGGTGAACTGGTCGCCAGTACCGAGCGCGACAATCACAACGCTGGCCTTCGACGCGCGCAACTCGCAAGCCAGCGGGTTTTCGCCGGCCTGGCACTGGCGGGGATCAGACCAGATCGGATCGAGCGCGGCTCCAGCGCTGAAGCTGCCGTGGGTTGCCAGGCTGGCCCGGTAGAAGGAGCGTGAGAACAAGTTCACCACGGGCTGGAGATAGCCGGCTCCGCTGGCGCTCAAGCTGAAACCGCCATTCGCAAACCGCCCCAAATACACCTGCCACTCGGAGTTGCAGTCGCCGACGACGGTGACAATCCCGGCATCCCGGCCAGCGGCGACCGCCTGCGCGTATAGCTGGCGGGCCCGCCCGGAAACGTTGGGCAGGCCAGATGCAACCCGGGCCGGCGCCAGCACACCCGGGCTGAATCCCTGCGCGCTCACGGGAAGTTTGCCCAGGTCCGAGTCGTAGCGAATCATCGAGCCGTGCAACCATTGGCGAGAGGTGCCGTCCTGGACGAGCACCCAGGCAGCAGTTGCGTCACGCGCAATCGCGGGATACACCGACCACTTGATCATGCGCCCGACGGGGCCGGCGTTCCAGTCCGGGCCATTGCGCGGAAAAGTGCTATCGATGTTCACGGTAACAGGGACACTGCTCAGCGGGGATGTGGAGGGCGGAACATTCGCACCAACCAGGGTAGATATGGCGGTCGGAATCGCGCCGGCGACAGGCGCCACGGTCGGCCATGAGGACGCCACGCCAGGTGTCGCAACCACCGCGACGGGAGTCCCCTGCGGGGCCGTCGTGACGCCGGACGCTGCCGTTGTGATCGGCGGAATCACCCCGACCGCCGTTGGTGTTGAGGTTGGCGCGTCGGGCGGCTCCGACACGGCTAAGGTTGGCGCCACAATCCGGGTCTCGGCGATTGGGAATGGTGGAATCGGTACGGCAGAGGGCGACAGAGTTCGGGTCGGGTCAGGAGGTAGAGGGGCTTGAGAGGGAGGGGCGCGCTCGGGGGTGGCCGGAACCGGCGCTGGCGCGGACGATGGGCCGGCAGCCGCGCAGGCAACCAGAACGGGTAACAAAAGAGACGCGGCCATCGCCACGCGCAGCATTTTCGGTTTCATGAATCGCTATAATTCTAACTTGAACCTGACGTTCGTCGCGAAAAACATATGACACACCTGAATCGGGCGTTCAGCGCCCTTGCCTTCGTCAGCCTCGCGCTGACCGCATGTGGCGCGCCCGCGGCCTCGACTGCCCAACCGCCCGCCCCAACAGCCCCGGCCACGCTCGCGCCTGTGGCGACTGCTACCCCGCCAGTCTCCGCAGCGACGGCCGCCCCAGTCAAATCCGTCGAAGGCGTCGGCGAGGACTTTGGACCCACGGTTCAGTCGGTCTGGGACACCCAGGTCGGGCCGGATGCGCTCAAGGGTTGCTCAGGCGGATCAATTCTGCCCGCGTATGGTCTCGTCCAGGTAACCCCGGCAGGAAACACCCTGATCTGGAAGAACCAGGAACCCAAGCCGTATACCATGACCCGACTGAAACCAGGCGTATTCAGCTATGAAGGTCCGACGTCGCTGGATGATGGGACGGTCAAGATGGTGGCCACCTTTACGAGCGCAACGACCCTCAAGATGACACGCAGCTTCACACCCAAGGCTGAAGGCTCGTGCGTGCACACCCACGAATACAGGGGCGAGTTCAAGTGGGAGAAACCTTGAGGGCAGAATTCAGAAGTCAGAATGGAGAATGCAGAATGCAGAACGAGTTCATTCTGAATTCTGAGTTCTGAATTCTGAATTCACGTATCGTTGTTTGTTCGCCGATCGCGCTACCTTGCCGCTGCTTGTCTTGATCAACCAGCGCGGCGGGACAAGTTCGATGACCCGCGCAACAACGTCCGAGCGTTGGGCGATCCGGCGCCGGATGTCTTCACGCATTTGCGCCAGCGCGTCCTCACCCACCAGTTCGGTCTCGGCCACAATGGCGACGTCTTCGGTGCCAGCCGCGTCATCATAGACGCCAAACGCAACGACCCGCCCGGGCCGCACA
>JBKJQK010000115.1:0-6328 GCA_046594095.1 Anaerolineae bacterium
GGGCGCAATCGCCGAGGCCCAGGCCGCCGCGGGATACCCGTCCTGGCGCGGGGTGGCCCGCGTTGCGCAAGAGTTGACCTATGCCAGTAATTCTGGTTTCACTGGAGCGCCCGCCTATTTCCTGGATCAGGCGCGACTGAGCCGGGTTTTACTCGACCGGCAATTCCGCGAGGTCGGCGTCGCATCGGCGACCGCAAACGGGCCAGGCGGCAGAACGACCTACTGGGCTTTGGCGTTTGGCGCTCAGCCAAATGTGCTGCCGATGTTCCTGAATGACGGCGCTGGGATCACCAACGATCCGTTTTTGGCGGTCCGACTCTCCCAGGAGGAGGTCGTTCCGGCGGGCGAAGGCGCCACAATCGTTGGCCGCGTCGTCGATGTCCGGCTGAGCGAGTCACCCCAGTTTGGGGGCGCGCTGTGGCAGCCCTGGGAACCGCTGGTGGCGTTTACGCTGGACGGGTCGGCGGGAGTCCGGACGGTCTATGTCCAGTTGCGGGATGGGGCGGGCCGGACGACGCTGTCCGCGGCCAGCATCGTTTTCGATCCGCGCAGTCGGCCGGACGGGCAGCCGGTTGCGCCCGGCAGCGACGTTGTTGCCGTGCCCGCCCCGGTAAATACCCCCGCGGGGCGCCCGCCATCGCCACTTCCGGTGGCCCCGACGGCTACGGTGGCCCCGATCCCGCTGGTGATCACGCTTTCACCCGGCTCGATTGTGGCGACGCCCAACGCTCCAAACCAAGTCAGCGCGCTGGCCCCGCGCGGGGTGACGCCGGCAGCGCCGATCCCGCGGGCGACCGTTGGGCCAACGCCGGTGCCCGCCTCACCGGCCAGTCTGGGCTGGCCCGTTATCGTCCTGGCGCTCGGCGCCCAAACGGCCCTCATCCTGCTTGTGGCGCGCCGGCTGATCCGCATGCGCGCTTGATTGATAGGCCGCCCGGCTATTTGCCAGGAATATTCGGCGATTCTTAAATACAAGAATGATTTAGACACGTTTCGGGAGGACCCGACAATTGACTGTCTCAGCCGAGCTTCCTTCGTGCCTGGTTCTTCTGCTAAAGACAGGCAGGCTGAGGCATCTGGACGATTTCGGCGATGTAGCCACCCGGATACAAATCCAGCAGGCTGCGGAAATAGGTCGTCTTGTAGCAGCGCCCCTCGAGCATCAGGTCATAGGCGAACGGGGCGACGCGAAGGAAGACATCGTCGGGGGCGGCGAATTCGACGTAGTAGCAGCGGGTGAGGCGCGGCCCGCACTGGCGCTCATAGCGCGCGCGCAGGGCGCTGGTGACGACCTGGGGGCCGGTGACCAAAGCCCGCCCGGCGTCGAGGACGGCGGCCAGCCCGACAAGTTGGGCGGCGATCATGAACGCGACGGCGGCGGCTCGCGCGGCCCGCCCGCCCGGTCGATCGGGAGTTCGTCCGCTCAGGTGGCGCTCCCAGGCTGGCCGGCGGACAAAGATAAAGGCCGCGCACAGGCCGGCCACGATCACCATCATTGCCGCAAGGGCGAAATTGAAGGCGAACAGGTCGAACATCGTTGCGGTGTAGAGCGGGCGCATTGCTGTTCAATTGTACGACCCTGAAACGAAGCAGGCCGGAGCTTGATGCCCCGGCCCGCGAAAACTAGCCAACCTTCAGTCTAGAACTGATTCCACAGGAACTGGTTGTAAACCTCGTGGTGGAACTGGACCTCGGGCGCCTTCACAAACGTGCCCAGCAGCCGCGAGCAGCGGTCGGCCGAGGCCTGCTTGAGATCGGCGTACCGGGCCTTCACATCATCGCCCAACAGCGTGTTTGTCCAGGCCGCTCCGCGAAAGTTCGCCAGCGCGTCGTAGATGTTGTCGGGCAGATAGCGCTGGGCCTGGCGCAAGCCCTCCTGCGCGCTGATCGTCCCATCCAGCCCGGACTGAAACACCGCCATCATGACCATATACGGGTTGCTGTCCGGGGCCACTGAGCGGACTTCGACACGGGCGCTCTTCTCGTTTCCGATCGGAATCCGGACCATCGAGCCGCGATCCGTGGGCGAGGCTTTGATCTGATTCGGGGCTTCGAAGTGCGGGTCCAACCGGCGATACGCGTTCACGCTCGCGTTGAGCATCAGGCAGATGTCGTTGCCATGGGTGAGAATCCGGTCCACGAACTGCCAGGCGAACGCGCTCATCTTTTCCTCGCCGGCCGCGTCCCAGAACAGATTCTTCCCGGCCTTGGAAATCGACACGTTGGTGTGCATGCCGTTGCCGTTCACGCCGACAACCGGCTTAGGCAGGAAACTGGCCGTGTAGCCGAGTTTGTTCGCCACCTGCCGGCAGATCAACTTATAAAGCTGGATGTTGTCGGCCGCCGACACCACGTCGCCGTAGGTGTAGTTCATCTCGAACTGGGACGGGGCAACCTCGGGGTGATCCTTCTCGTTTTCAAACCCCATCGCCCGCTGGACTTCGGCCGCGGTGTCGATGAACTCGCGCAGAGGGTCGCCCGGCAGCGAGTGATAGTAGCCGCCCGTGTTGGCGAACTCGAACTTGCCCGTCTCATGGAAGCGCCGCTCGGCGTCCGTGCCCTTGAATAGGAAGCCCTCGATTTCGTTGGCCGCGTTCAGGACATAGCCGTTCTTGTCAAACTGATCGTTGGCGTAGGCCTTGAGCCGGCTACGCAGGTCGCCGCTGTACAGGCTCCCGTCCTTGTCGATCACCTCGCCAAAAACCAGCACCTTGCCCGGCCCGAAGATGTCCGCCGGTGCCCAGTAGAACGACGGCCAGTCGATGCCCAGGCGCAGGTCCGACTCGCGCTGGGCGGTGAACCCGCGGATCGACGATCCATCAAAGGTCAGGTTGTCGTGCGACTTGAGCAGAAACTTCTTGTCGTAGTCGAGCATGTGCAGCCGGCCCTCGAGGTCGGTGAACATGACCGTGACGGCTTTAATCCGCTTCTCCTCGGCCAGATACTTGAGCCGCTCTTCGGCCACCTGGGCGGCCGGGACGCGGTCTTTGCGCTGCTGTTTGGCGGCCAGATTGAGCGCCTCCAGCTCGGTGTAGGACAGTTCGAGAAACTCGCGCAGTTCGTGACCCATTGTCTTTTCGCTCCTTCCAAGAATGTAAACGGACGGTTGTGCGGAAAAACAAAAACGTGACAGTCGGCGATGGCGGTCGTTCAGGACCGCCACCGCTGCTGTCACGTCATGGTGACCAGACTGCGGGATACGCGTCTGTGGCGCATCGCGCCTGCACGTCGTTGTTTCGCAGATTTTAGCATGACCCTGCCAGAACGGAAGGGGGTCACACCCTATAATCTCTCCCGATGGTACGCTGGTTTGTCAACAACCTGGGGCTTTTCTTCCTCGCGATTCTGATTTCGGTCGCGACCTGGACGCTCGCCTCGCTCCAGGAAGATCCAATCATCGAGGATTCGTTTGCGTCCCGGGTGGTCCGCCAGGACGAGCCGCCGGCCACCGAGTTCACTGTCGTTGACCGCCTTCCCATCAGCGTAATCGTTCGGGCTCGTGGCCCGCGCAGCGCGCTCCAGGCGTTGGCCTCCAATCCGCCGGCCATGACGATCAGTGTCCGCGGACTGGGCGAGGGCACCCATGTCGTTCCCCTCACGCCCACGCTGGGCGCTACATCCGCCCGGATTCTGACTGCGACGCCGATCACCGGCACGATCCAACTCGAGCGCGTCGTGCGTTCCACCCTGCCGGTGCGGCTGACTGTGACTGGCGCGCCCTCGCTGGGTTTCCGCGCATCCGCCGCGACCGTGCTGCCACTTCAAGCCACCGTCAGCGGTTCTCAAGCGATCGTTCAGCGGGTCGTCTCGATTGACGCCCAGGTCTCTGTTGAAGGGGCTAAGTCGGCCGTCCAGGCGGACGCCCGACTCATCGCCCGGGACGCCAATGGCGACCCGGTCCCGGAAGCGCTGATCGCTCCCGAGGTCGTCGCGGCCCGAGTTCCCCTTGAACAACTCAGCAATTACCGCGATCTGCCTGTGTCGCCAAAATGGCGCGGCCAGCCGGCCGAGGGTTACGCCGTCACGGCCATCACCGTGGAGCCGCAGATCATCACCGTCTTCGGTGACACGGCCGTCATCACGAGCGCCAAGGGCTTTATCGAGACCCAGGATGTCGTGATCTCCAATGCCCAGGCAGACATCGACGAGCGGGTCAACTTGATTGTTCCGCCCGGACTGTCGCTCGTTTCCGAGCGCGCCTCGGTCCGCGTCCGGGTGCGCATCCAGCCGCTCCTGGGTTCGCGCACGGTCAAGCGCAAGCCGCTCCTGATCGGCCTGTCGGCGACCTTGACGAATACGATCTCGCCGGACAACGTGGACCTCGTGCTGAGCGGTCCGCTGCCCCGCCTAAGCACGCTGATTGACGACGATGTGCGGGTGAGTCTCGACGTGACGGGCCTGGACGTCGGTGTCTACCAGCTCACGCCGCGCGTCATCCTGCCCGATGGCGTAACGTCTCAAAGCGTCTTGCCAACGACCGTCCGGGTTGAGCTCGCGCCCCGCAAGAAATAGGGCCCATCCTGTCACAAGACAAGGGAGACTCGAACCATGCTTGACCGCGCCCGCGCACTCCAACCGAAACTCGTCCTTCTCCGCCGGACCATTCACGCCAACCCTGAACTTGGCTTTCAGGAGTTTATGACCAGCCAGTTCGTGTCGGAGAACCTGGCCGCTTTGGGCATCGAGCATCAGCGCGGAGTGGCCCGGACGGGTGTGGTGGCGCTGCTTGGCAACGGCAAGGGCCCTACCATTGCCCTGCGGGCCGACATGGACGCCCTGCCGATCCAGGAATCAGGCGACGCGCCCTACAAATCGCGCACCCCCGGCGTCATGCATGCCTGTGGTCATGACGCCCACACCGCCATCCTTCTCGGAGTCGCCGAGCTGCTCGCGAAGGAGGACTTGAACGGCACGATCAAACTTATTTTCCAGCCTTCCGAGGAGGGTGGGGCGGAAGACAAGAGCGGCGGCTTGCTGATGGTCAAAGAGGGCGTCCTCGACGGCGTCGATCGTGTGTGGGGCCTGCACGTTGGAAGCGGCGAGACGAGTGGTGTGATTGCGATTGGCGAAGGGCCAATTCAAGCCGCAGCGGATGTTTTTGCGGCGTCCATCACCGGCGTGGGCGGCCACGGGGCATTCCCGCACCGCGGGCTCGACCCAATCTGGCTGGCCTCGCAGGTACTGCCAGCCGTCTACGGCATCATTCCGCGCCGAATTGATCCGACCCGCATGGCCGTGATCACCGTGGGCACGCTCAATGCCGGGACGGCCCCCAATGTCATCCCGATGAAGGTTGACTGCAGCGGAACCATCCGCTCCTTCGAGGAAGACACCCGCGCCCAATTGCACAAGGGCCTGGAGGATGCCTTCTCGATCGCCCGCGCGTTTGGGGGGGAGTACACCCTCGTCCACCCGTACGGATATCCGCCAAATGTCAACGATCCGGACACGGCCCGTTTCATCCGGCGCGTGGCGGTTGATCTGATCGGCGCTGCAAACGTCGAGACCGCCATGCCAATGATGGCTGGCGAGGATTTCGCTTACATGGCCCAGAAGTCACGCGGAGGCTTTATCAACATCGGGGCCGCGATCGGCGACAAACCGCGCCCGCACCACCATCCGGATTTCGACATCGACGAGGCCATCCTTTCGACCGGGGCCGCCGTGTTGGCCGAGACAGCGCGACGCTACCTGAACGGCTAAGTGAGTTATCGAAAGGTCCTGACACCGATCGCCACTGTGGCGCTGGTGTGCGGACAACAAACTTCTTCTTGATTGCGACTCCGTGCGGATGAGGAGTTCCTTCGGGCGCAGGCGGACTGCGCCAAAAACCCTATGGTAAGATTTCAGTCGTTCGTTCGAGCCGAAGTGGCGAAATTGGCAGACGCGCTACGTTCAGGGCGTAGTGGGCTTACGCCCATCAGGGTTCAAGTCCCTGCTTCGGCATCAGCGTCATCTGACGCAGAAGGGGGCAAAGCATGGGCGGCACAGCGCGTTGGCGCCGTGCACTTCGGGCTTTGCCTCCTTTTCATATCCGACCATGACAAACTTGCCCGTTGCCCGTGACACCCGTCCGGCAAGCGAGCCCGCCGCGCCGGGGCTGCTGATCTGGATGTGCGTGGCCCTCCTGGCGCTATCCGTGCCGCTGGCCTTCAATCTGCTTACGCGCGCTCGGAATGAAACGACGACCCTGCAAGAAGTCCTCCGCATGCGCGAGGAGGCACGCCTTACCGAAATCCGCCGGGATCAGGTGAAAGCCGCCCTCGACCATGCCTCCACCGATGCCTTCACAGAGCAATATGCGCGCGCCTACCTGCGCTGGGCCCGG
>JBKJQK010000147.1:0-3451 GCA_046594095.1 Anaerolineae bacterium
GTTGGGCGCGCCGACCCATGAGATTGGAGGGCTGAGCGGACTGGCCGAGCGGGCCCGGGCCGCCCACGACGCGATCGGCGCAAAACGTGTGCTGCTCATCGCTGACGATGTGTGGGACCCGGCCGCCGCGCTGGCCCTGCGGGTCGGCGGCCCGGGCAGCGCCTGCGTCATCAGCACCCGCTCGCCGGCCATTGCAATCGATTTCGCCGGGCCAGGCGCCCTGGCCATCGAGGCCCTGAGCGGCGACGACAGCCTGTCGCTGCTCTCGCGTTTCGCGCCGGAGGCGGTCCGCACCCGCCCGGACGAGGCCAGAGACCTGTGCGCGGCGGTGGGCGGCCTGCCCCTGGCCCTAACCCTGATCGGCAGCCGCCTGCGGCATGTCGGCCATGCTGGCCAGGCGCGCCGCATTACGAACGAACTTGACCACCTGCGGGCCGCCGACGCGCGCCTGGCTCTGGCCCATCCCGAGTCGCTGGTCGAGCGCCGGCCCGGGATGCCTGACGGCGCGCCGACGACCCTCGCGAGCGTGATTGCGTTGAGCGAGGAGCAGTTGAGTCCGGAGGTCCGGGATGTCTGGTACTCGCTCTCCGTCTTTCCCGCTCAGCCCAGCAGTTTCTCGGAAGAAGCGGCCCTTGCCGTCAGCGGGGCCACGCTTGAAGACCTGGACGCTCTGGTCGACGCGGGATTACTTGAGACGCAGGCGGGCGGCCGCTTCCGGCTGCACCAGACCATCGCCGATTTTGGCCGCCAGCGCCTGCGCGAGCGCCCGGATCGCGGCCGGCCGGCCTGGGAGCGTTTCAGCCAGTTCTTTGCCGCGCAATCCGAGACGGCTCAGACCGGCGGCGATCCGCTCGGCGTCGAGCAGGCCAACGCGCTTGCGGCCCTGGAGGCGGCGTATGAACAAGGCCTCGACGACTGTCTGATCCGGGGCGCAAACGCCCTATCGCGAATGTTGCTGACCCGGGGCGAATATAGCCTTGCGGAGCGCCACCTGCAACGGGCCAGCATCGCGGCCGAGGCGGCCGGCGGCGGGCGCGGGCTGGCCGAAGTGCTCATGAATCTAGGTTATGCGCGGGTGAAACGAGGATTCTACGCCGAAGCGACCGCCCTGTTTGAGCGCGGTCTTGGCCTGGCGCGCGACGCCGGCGACTTCGGTCTGGCGGCCACCCTGCTTCAGCACCTCGGGCATGTGGCCACCGATCTGGCCCGGTATGACGAAGCGCGGGCGCGCTATGACGAATGCCTCTCGATCGCCCGCGCCAGGAACGACCGCTGGCGGATTGTCGAGGCGCTGTTCTTCAAGGCCCTGATGCACGATCAACACAGTGACTTCGCCGAGGCGGAGGCCTGTCTCAATGAAGCGCTCCCGATGTCCCGGGCGATTGAGCACCGCGAGTTTGAGGCGACCTGCGTATCGGGTCTGGGTGTTTTAGCCTGCAAGCGCGGGCAACTCGAGCGTGGTCTGGACCTGGTGCGGCAGGGAATGGCCATGTCGCGCGCGGTCGGGCACAAGGAAGGGATCGCGGTGTGCTGCTTTGTGCTCGGGTTTGGGGTCCAGTCGCTGCTGGGTGAGATTGAGGCGGATCCGTACTACCACGAGGGACTGGCCCTGGCCCGCGAAATCGGACATTCGCGGCTGATGGCAATGCTGTTGGCCGCCCAGGGCGAGCTTCTGGTCCGGCGCGGGCCGGCTAGCGCCGCGCAGGCGCGCGCGATGTGCGACGAGGCGGTCGACATCGCGCGGCGGGCGGGCCATGGACATGAGTTGAGCTTCGCCCTGGAACAGCGCGCCTCGCTGTTGAGCTGGCTCGGAGACTACGCCGCCGGCGCGCGCGATTGCGAGGCCGCCATTGCCGAGGCCCGCCGGATTCGCAGCCCGGAGCGCGAGGCGTTTGGGATGGCCCGCCTCGCGGCCAACCAGGCCCGGGGCGGCGCGCCAGCGTCGGCGGCGCTCACCGGGGCGCGCTGTCTGGCTCTGCTGGCCCGGATTGGATTTGGCCCCGCGCAGATCATCCGCTATCTGCGTAACGCGCGCGCGATGACTTGATGGGTGAATTTAACTAACAGAACGAGGGAAGTTCACGAAGGAATCGCCTACCATCACCTTCCCTTGTATGCTCGAAGGGTGACATGCGGCAGGCCGTTCTTCCCTTGGATTGAAGACCGTGAAGAAGCAAAGGTCGCCGCATGTCCCAGCCAGTGTATCAACCCGAACAGTTGACAGCGCTGCAGATTGATCATAACTCACTGCAAGCCCGCATCTGCAAGGAAGGGAACTCGATACACGTTGATCGAGAGGGGCATGTGATGAGGAAACAAGGACAAACCGGAGGCTATGTAGGGATCGATGTAAGCAAGGCGACCCTGGACATCTCGCTACGGCGAGAGGGTGTGCGGACCCAGCTCAAGCAGCAGGAAAACACACCAGCCGGGATCAAGGCGGTGGTCAGGCTCATGAAGAAGATCAGTCCGACCCTGGTGGTGTTTGAACCGAGTGGAGGATATGAGCGGGCCTTGGCGCAAGCGCTGGGTGGCGCGCAGATTCCATTTGCCATGGCGAATGCGCGCAAGGCGCGGGACTTCGCGCGATCTGGGGCGTATGAGGCAAAGACGGACAAGGCGGACGCGGCCATGTTGGCCCATTACGGCGAGGCACATAAGCCAGCGGTATATGCGTTGGCAAGCGCGAAACAACAGGCACTGGCGGCCTTGAGGACGCGCCGAACGCAGGTCATGAAGGATCTGGTGGCTGAAAAGAATAGGCGCGGGTTGGCCCACGCGTGCGTGAAGAAGTATCTTCAGGAATCCATCAAAACCCTGGAAAACCAGATCGAAGCCGTTGATGAGGACATTCAGGACCTGGTCCGCGACGACCCGGAATGGACGCAAAAGCAAACCTTGATGACACAGGTCACGAGCATCGGCGTCGTGACCGCTGCTGCGTTGCTTGCCGAGATACCCGAACTGGGCACGGTCGGGCGCAAGACGGTTGGCAGATTGGCGGGCCTTGCGCCCATGCCCGAAGACAGCGGTCAACACAAATCCCGACGCAGAATCTCCGGTGGACGACCCGAGGTGAGGGCAGCCCTGTATATGGCAACCGTGAACGCCACACAACACAACCCGGTCATTGCTGCGTTCTATAACAAGATGATCAAGGCCGGCAAACTACCAAAGGTGGCCTTGACTGCGTGCATGCGCAAGCTCTTGGTCACCCTGAACGCAATCCTAAAGACTGGCCAACCTTGGGAGGATCGGTCGCCAGCAAGCGCCTGACGAAACCCACCCTCGTTTTCAGCCGCGGCACTCGCGCTTCATGGCAGTCTGGTTGCCTGGTCTGTCAAGGGTCGCGCGCGAGGCGTCAGCCGAGCACGCGTGCCCTTGACAGACCAGGCTGGCGGCCTACGATGAGGGAGGGTTCGCCGCGTCACTTGACAAAACAGTGCGACAG
>JBKJQK010000179.1:0-6584 GCA_046594095.1 Anaerolineae bacterium
ACCCAAGCCCAGCAGGAGGCGATGATCGCCGAGTTCAACAAGCTCAGCGCCAAGACCGGATCGCAGGTGAAATCCACCTTCCTGCCCGACGACGGCTACTCGGAGAAGATGACGACGGTCCTCGGCACCGGAACCGGCGTGCCCGACGTCGCCACGATTGTCATCGACACGTGGTTTCCGGCGGCGAGTGACCTGCGCGACTTGATTGCCCGGGACAAGGTTGATATAAGCCAGTACGCCAAGACCTTCTTCGACAGCCGCTGCCGGTACGGCGAAAAGATCATCGGGCTGCCGATCACGGTTGGCGCGACGATGTACTTCTACAACAAGGCCATGTTTGACGCCAAGGGCCTGAAGTATCCGGAATGGGGATACACCATGCAGCAGTGGATGGACGATGCGGTCAAGATGACCGACCGGAGCAAAAAGATTTTCGGCGCGGCCATGCCCACCCGCATCTGGCGCGGCGAATTCTTCGCCTTTGGGGCCAGCCCCATCAGCGACGATGGCAAGCGGGTCGAAGGGTTCGTCAATGGCCCAAAGTCGGTGAAGGCCTTTGAGTTCATGGTGGACCTGGTCACCTCCGGGGCGGTGCCAACCAAGGCCGAATTTGATGTGCTGCGGACCGAGGGCACAGGGCCGATCGATCTGTTCAACACCGGGCGGCTCGGCTTCGCCGGGCTGAACAACGGGCAGTTTGAGCAGGTGGACAAGGCCGGCATCAAGTTTGGCCTGATTCACAATCCGGCGATCACGGGCGAGGACATCATCACCAATGCCTGGACGCTGCAGTTGGGCATTCCGGCGGCCTCCAAGAATCGAGAAGCGGCCTGGGAGTATGTCAAGTGGCTGACCAGCGAGACTGGCCAGCGCTACATGATGACCAATCGCAACGGCGCCTACACCCCGCCCATGCCCGCCCTGTGGCCCGACCATCCCGGCAAGAAGGATCCGCGCCTGGACTTCTTCTTCAAGATCATCGGCACCACCCGGCATGTGTGGGAGTTTGCGGGCAAATTCCCCTACTTCAGCAAGGTCACCCGGCCGAGCCAGGATGTCTACGACGGGATTTACGCCGGCAAGATTAAGCGCGGTGACATTAAGTCGGAGCTCGACAAGCTGGTCCAGCCGATGCAAAAACTGGTCGACGACGAGCGGGCCAAGCTCGGCCTGAGCTAACGGATCCCGATGCGTATCCGAATCCCGAGAAACACGCTGGCGCGGCGCGAGGCGGTGGAGGGCTGGGTCGGCATCAGCCCATGGCTGATCGGCTTCGTGCTGTTCACGGCCGGGCCCTTCCTCGTCTCGATCGCGCTCAGCATGACCGATTGGCGAATCACGACCCCGCCAAAGTTTATCGGGCTTCAAAACTACGTCAAAATCCTGACCGATGACCCGAATTTCTGGCAGTCGATTCGGGTGACCTTTACGTATGTGGCGCTGGCCCTGCCCCTCGGCCTGATCGGCGGGCTGGGCCTGTCGCTGTTGTTGAATCAGAAGGTGCCGGGCGCCCGCGCGTTTGGCACCCTGTTCTATCTGCCGGCCGTTCTGTCCGGGGTGTCCGTCGCCCTGATGTGGATGTGGCTGCTTAATCCGGACTACGGCGTCGTGAACTCGCTCCTGTCGATCGTGGGCATCCAGGGTCCGAACTGGTTCTGGGATCCTGATTGGTCGCTTCCGAGCGTTGTGCTGATGAGCCTGTGGCGGGTGGGCGGGAGCGCCATCATCTACCTGGCCGGCCTGCAGAACATCTCGCCGCATCTGTACGAAGCGGCCGAAATCGACGGGGCCGGGCGGTGGGCCAAACTGCGTCACATCACCCTGCCCATGCTCACCCCGACCATCTTCTTTCAGTTGGTGATGGAGATGATCGACGCCTTCCAGGTTTTCACCGTCATCTACGTGATCACCGATGGCGGACCGATGCGATCGACCCTGTTCTATCTGTTCTACATGTTCCGGACCGCGTTCGAGGACTTCGACATGGGCTATGCCTCGGCCCTGGCTTGGATCATGGGCCTGATCATTCTGGGCCTGACGGCGCTGGTGTTCAAGAGCTCGCCCCTGTGGGTGTTCTACGAATCGGATGTGAAGCAATAGATGGCCACCCTCAACCCTGTTCAACCGTTCTGGAAGGGCTCGCGCAGGTGGTCGGGCCGGATCAACACATTCGCGACCCTGGCTGTGCTGATCGGTCTGGCCATTCTGGTGGTGGGCATCCCGATGGGCTGGATGCTGACGACCGCGCTCAAGGAGCGCACCCAGATCTTCGCCTGGCCGCCAGTTATTCTGCCCAACCCGATCCGATTTGAGAACTTCAGCGACACGCTCACAGCGATCCCGTTCATGCGATTCGCCCTGAACACCGTCCTCCTGTGCGCGTTGAGCATCCTGGGCCGGGTCCTGTCGTGCAGCATCGTCTCGTTCGCGTTTGCGCGCCTGCGTTTTCCCGGCCGCAACGTGATGTTCGTGCTGCTGCTGTCGACGTTGATGATCCCGTCGCAGATGATCCTGATTCCCCAGTTCGCGCTGTTCAAGACCGCCGGGTTGGTCGACATCTTCGATGGTTATCTGCCGCTGGTGCTGCCCTCGTTCTTCGGGAGCGCCTTCTTCATCTTTCTGATGCGGCAGTACATCATGACCATCCCGCGCGAGCTCGACGAGGCGGCCCGCATCGACGGGGCGTCCACCTGGCAGGTCTTTGCCAGGATCATCATGCCGTTGTGCAAGCCGCCCCTGGTCGTCATCACCGTGCTGACCTTTCTGTGGACGTGGAATGAGTTCATGCACCCTCTGATCTACATCACCCAGTTCGACAGCTACACAGTTCAGCTCGGCCTGAACATGCTCAAGGGACGCTTCAACATCCAGTGGAACCTGATCATGGCCGGCTCGCTGATGGCCGTGGTGCCATGCGTGATCGTCTACTTCTTCACTCAGCGCTACATCGTGGGCGGCATCGCCAGTGTTGGGATCAAGGGGTGAGTGTGCGCGGCGCTGGCGCGCTCGCCGCGGCGCTGGTTGTTGCGATGACCGCGTGCGGTGAGTTTCCACCGACACTGTCGGCCCGCCGGGCGCTGGCGGCGGCGGAGCTGGGCGGGTTGATCTACGCCGCCGGCGGCTGGAATGGAGAAGCCACCCAGCTCGCGCGGGTCGAGGTCTTCGATCCCGTGACGCAACGCTGGCGGCCGGGAGTCGATCTGGAATTCGCGCGCAGCCAGCATGGGCTGGTGACCGTCAAGGATCGCCTGTATGCGGTCGGCGGTTGGAGCGCGGACCGCGGACTGGTCTCTGAGATCGAGACCTGGGCGCCGGGCGAGCCGCGCTGGCGGGTTGCCGGCCGCTTGCCGACGCCACGGCGCGAGCCGGGGGTGGCCGTGCTCGAGGGCCGCTTCGTCGTTGCCGGCGGGTTCAACGGCGCCAGCGACGCGGATCTTGACGGCTATGGGTCGATCGTGGAGGTCTTTGACCCGGCCAGCGGCGTTTGGGCGAGCCTGCCCTCGCTGGGAACGCCCCGGCGCGGGTTGGCGCTCGTAAACGTGAAAGGCGCGTTGTATGCCATCGGAGGCTTCAACCCGTGGGATGGCTATCTGAAGACGGTCGAGCGATTGGACCCCGGCGCGCTCGCGTGGCGCGAGCTAAGCTGGCCCATCGCGCCAAGGACGTGGACGGCCGGCCTGGTCGACGACGGCGACATCGTGCTGCTGGGAGGGTTCGGCCCAGCCGGCGCCCTGGGCCTGGTCGAGCGGATCATTCCGGGAGCGGGCACGGTCTGCCTGCCGCCGCGACTCATTACTGCGCGAAGCTGGCTGGCGGCCTCGCTCATGCGGCCCGGGGCGGCTCTGACCCTGGGCGGAGAGACGCCGGGTGGGTTTAGTGGCGCGGTCGAAGTTAATTCGACCCAGTGCATATCAACCTGAGCCAGTGGCAATTCGGCCGGGCTCGTCATCAAAGGAAAACCAGATCATCGTGACACTCCCAATCGACTACGCCGATCGCGTCTACTCGGGCTGGCTCGGCAAGTGCATCGGCGTGCGCTTTGGCGCGCCAACCGAGAGCCTGACCTACCGCGACATCCAGTCGCTGTTTGGCGAACTCAACGCCTACTTGCAGACCGACCCGCGCCTCTTTCACCCGGACGACGACCTGACCGGCCCGATCCTGTTCCTGCGGGCCCTGGACGATTACGGCGACGATCCGCCGGCCGACCGGTTCGGAGACGTGTGGCTGAACAACATTGCGGATGGGCGCGGCACGTTGTGGTGGGGCGGCTACGGCATCTCGACCGAGCACACCGCCTATATGAACCTGGCGGCGGGCGTCCGGGCGCCGCACTCAGGCAGTATCGCCACCAATGGGGCGACCATCGCCGAGCAGATCGGCGGGCAGATCTTCAGCGACGGCTGGGGGCTGATCTGCCCGAACAATCCAGCCCGCGCCGCCGAGCTGGCCCGGCGGGCGGCGGCGGTTTCGCACGACGGCGAAGGCGTGTACGGCGGGATGTATGTGGCGGCGACCGTGGCGGCCGCGTTCGGCGCCAGGACTGCTCGCGAGACGATGGACGCCGGGCTCGCGGTCATCCCGGCCGAATCGATGTATGCCCGCGTGGTTCGCGAGGTTATGGCATTCCACGATGCCCACCCCGCCCATTGGCGGGATTGCTACGCCTGGATCTTCGCCTACCACGGGTATGACAAATATCCGGGGCGCGTCCACATCATCCCTAACGCCGCGATCATGGCCATGGCGATGCTGTATGGACACGACGATTTTGTGGAGACGATCAAGATTGCCAATATGGGCGGCTGGGATACCGACTGCAACGCCGGCAACGTCGGCAGTGTGCTGGGCGTGCTGGGCGGCCTGGCGGGCATCCCCGCCGAGTGGCGCCGGCCGATGAACGACTTCTTCACCCTGGCCTCTTTGACCGGCAGCCGGAATATGATGGACATCGGGCATGCGGCCGACCTGTTTGTCCGCCACGGACATCGACAGGCGCGGCTGGCCGAGCCAACGGCAAAAGCCCGCTACCACTTCGACTACCCGGGCAGCACTCAGGGCTTCACCCCCGAAGCCGACACGGCCGGGATTGTGACGATTGCCCAGACCAGCGAGACGGGAAACGGATGCCTCAAGATCACCGGCCGTGACATGTTCCGCCGGCGCAGCATGGGGGCGAGCGCCCGAACCTATCTCCGCCCCGCTGATCTCGATGGCAACAACTACCGGGGGAGCTTCTCGCCGGCAATCTATCCCGGCCAGACCATTCGAGCGCGGGTCATGGCGCACCCGGACGCGAATCCCGAACTGGTGGCCCGCCTTTTTGTCCGGGATGCGAATTCGGGTGAGCGGATCGAGCAAGGGCCAGGCCAGACGATGGTTCCCGGGCAATGGCAGGACTTGGAATGGCGCATCCCGCCCAGGACCGGCGCGTGCCTGGATCAGGTGGGGATTTGGATCACGGCCATGCACAACCCGCACCTGAACGAGAGCGTCTATCTGGACGACCTGGACTGGTCCGGTCCGCCCGATTTCGGTTATGACTTCATGCGCGAGCGAACCGAGACGGACGCGAGCAGCCAGTGGACGTTTGTGCGCGGCTACTGGTCGCTCAGCGGCGATGCCTATGTGGGAAGCGGCGTGGGGCAGAACGAGACCTACAGCGGCGACCTTGACTGGGCGGATTACACAGTGTCGGTTGTGGCGACGCCGGTGAACGGCGACGCCCACTGTCTGCTCGCGCGGACCCAGGGCGCGCTTAGGTCATATGCGCTGGCGCTCCTGCCCGGCCGGCTGGCCCTGCTGCGCAATGACAGCGGCTACGCCGAAGTCGCTTCAGCGCCCTTCGACTGGCGGCCCGGCCAACGCTACAGCCTGACCCTGCGCGCCGAGGGCGCCGCGTTGACAGGATCGGCCGCGCCAGCCGGCGACGCGGCGGATGGCGCGCGGGTGGCATGGACAGACCCCAAGCCGTATCGCTCGGGCATGATCGGGCTGGCCAATCAGCGCGGCTGCCGGACCGAATTTCGCAAGGTGACGGTCAAACCATGATGCTCAAAGATCGATTCCGCGGCGCCCTGCTTGGCGGCGCAATCGGGGACGCGCTCGGGGTCCCCTCCGAGAAACGCTACCCCGAGGAGATCCGGGCCCGCTACGGCGAGATCCGGGATTTTGTCGCGCCATGGGTGACGGACGGAAGCAACCCGCGCCATCGCGGGGACGGGAACATCACCGACGATTCGCTGATGATGGCGATGCTGTGCCGGGTGTATCTCGACAAGCGCGACCACCTGGAGGCCCGCGACGCGGCCATTTACCTGGTCCCGAGAATTCTTGCCTCCGACACCTTCGTCCCGGAGTATGGCAAGCGCATGCCCCTGATCGAGCGCCTGTTTTACCCCGAGAAGTATCTGTATACCCGGCTTAAGCTGGCCAATGTCGATCCGCGCGAGGGCGGGCTGGGCAATATGGTGAACTGCGGCGCGGCGATGTACATGACCCCAATCGGGCTCATGAACGCCGGCCACCCGCGGTCCGCCTACGCCGAAGCGATCGACTTCGCCGCCGCCCACCAGTGGAGCTAC
>JBKJQK010000503.1:0-2988 GCA_046594095.1 Anaerolineae bacterium
AGCCGGCCGGCAGGTGAGTGAGCGGCACAAGGCCCTCGGGGCTGATGGGTTCCTGGGTCATGGTTTGCATTTAGTGGAATGGCGCTTGCTGGAGCGTGACGTCATCAATAAAAAGACTGCTGCGCAGACTGGCGTCGGTGGAGGCCTCAAATCGCACGATAACGGTTTGTCCAACGTAGGCGCGCAAGTCTACCACCTGCTCGCGCCAGCCCCCCGTCGCTGTTGCCGCGCACAACCCGAATTCAAGCACGGCTTTTCCGTTGGCCCGCACCGTCGCGCGGTCCCAGGTGCAGCCGCTCTCCTCACTTTGGATCCACTGCCAGTAGACCAGATATGACGCGTCAGTCGTTACCCTGAGCGCCTGTTCAAGAGAATCTACCTCGTTATGAATGTAGCCGAGCCATGCGGCCTGTTGGCCACTGCGGGCTTTCGCGCCGAGCGCCTCGGGCAACTCGCTGATCAGGGAATAGCCGTTATTGGAGCTTTCGCGCCAGGTTGCGTGCCCGGCCTCAAAATCGCCATTGCCGGCGCTGGGCGTGGTTGCAAGGCGCCGGCTGGCGGCGCCCACCGCCCGAGCCGCATTAATGATCCCGGCCCCGCAGGTTCCGCCCGCGCAGGCGCTGCCAGCAGGGAAGGGCCGCGCGGTTTCGCGCAGCAAGGCAACGATTCGTTCCGGGGTCAGGCCGGGGTCCACCGATAGCATGAGCGAAATGATCCCGGCGACTAGCGGCGTGGCCATGCTGGTGCCCTGGTAGGAGGCGTAGCTGGCCGCCCCCGGGCCGGTCTTGCCCGCGTTCAAGGTCGACAGAATCCCGCCCTTCTGCCCGAAATCGCGCGTGTTTCCGCCCGGGGCGCTGATCGTGAGCCGGCTGCCATAGTTACTGTAGAAGGCCCGATTGCCCGCCGGGTCGGTCGCTCCGACCACAATGACGCCCGGGCAGTTTGCGGGCGTCTCGCCACTCGCGTTCTGATTTGAGTTGCCGGCCGCGACCACGACCACCGCGCCCGCGGCGACCGCGTCGCCGACCGCCGCCTGGAGCGGCCCGCCGCACGGGCCCGGCCCGCCAAGACTCATGTTGATCACGCGAGCGGGGGTTCGATTGGCGGGAACGCTCGGGACGATCAACCCCGCCGACCAACGGACCGCGTCAACTACATCCGAGCTGTAACCTCCGCACTTGCCGAGGACCCGGACCGGCAGGAGCTTTGACTTCCAGTTGACGCCCGCCACCCCAATTCCATTGTTTCCGGCCGCGCCAATAATGCCCGCCACGTGGGTGCCATGCCATGAGCTGTCCGAAGCGCCGCAGCTGAAGTACGGCGAAGACGGATTGGTGTTTTCGGCCGCGCTGACCCAATCGCCCGGATCGGATGGGTCCGGATCTCGACCGTTGCCATCGTTCCCGGCTGCCGGGTCCGACACAAAGTCGTAGCCGTCGAGGAAGCGCCCGGCCAGATCTGGATGATCCTTGCGCGCGCCCGTGTCGATGATGGCGATGACCAATGCGCTATCCCCCGTCGTCACATCCCATGCTCCGGGAAGTCCTGCGCCGGCATTGCCGGCGGTGTCAGGCTGGAGGTGCCATTGTTGGCCATACTGCGGATCGTTCGGCGTCAAATACGCCCGCAGGATTCGGTCGGGCTCGATGCTCTCGACGCCCAGAGCCGCGGCATTCACGCGAATCCGAAGCGCGATCCCTTCCGCCTGCGAAAGGGGAACGCGCGAGGGCAGGCTGATGACATGCCCATTCCCGGACATTTCGCGCACGTAGCCGAAATCGCGGGACAAGGATTTTCCCAGGGCGATGGTTCGCTCGCGGGCCGTCGCGACCGTAACCGTGCCGCCTCCGATTCCACCGTCTCCGATGTAGCGGACGATAAACCGGTCGGTCCGAGTTTCCGCCGGGGCTTGCGTTGCCCCAAGCGCGACGACGGGGGGCAGGCCGAATACCGATGCAGCGGCAATGACCGCGATCGCAATCCGCTGGGCGGCGCTCCGGCGGCCGCTCGAAATGGGGTGGCCTCGCCTTATCGACATAACTTGCGCGTGTGCTCGGCAAAGGTTGCCGAAAACTGATGGAAGCCGTCGTTGTTGCAGTTGGCCACGAAGAAGTAGAAATTCGTGGTGGCCGGTTTAAGCGCGGACTGAACCGCGCTGAGGCCGGGATTTGCGATGGGCCCGGGCGGAAGGGACGGATTCAAGTACGTGTTGTAGCCAAACGGATCATTGAACCTATAGTCTTCAACTGTAAGTGTTCGCCACCATGTCTTCTTCGTTTCGTCGTAGCCGAGGGCATATTGCGTCGTGGGGTCGGCATCCAACTTCATTCCGATTTTGACCCGGTTCCAGTAGACGCTGGCAATCGTCGGCCGCTCGGCTTCCTTGACGGCCTCCCGTTCCACAATGGACGCGATGGTTAGGATTTCGCGCGGTTTGCGGCCTTCGCGGCGCGCCTCGGCCATCAGGGGCTCCACCTTCGCCCCATAATTGTCGAGCATGCGCTGGATGACGTCACGGGCGCTGGGCCGGGCCGGGAGGCGGTAGGTATCTGGAAAGAGGTAGCCCTCAAGGCTGGCTCCGGCAGGAAGGTCCTTGAGAAAGGGGTAATCAAATTCTGCCCGCCGGGCCAGGGTCTTGAATTCTTCGGCGTTCACCCCGACCTGCTTGCTCAGTATCTCGGCAATTTCTTCGAGACGCTTGCCCTCTGGAACGGTCAGCGTCACTTCAGCCGCGCGGCCGCGTTGCAGGGTCACGGAGATTTCCTCAATGCTCATGGTAGGGCGGAGGATAAATAATCCTGCGTTTATGCTTGCGTCCAGGCTGTTCATTCGGACGTATAGCCGGAAAAGCTCAGCATCCCGGATCAAGCCCTGTTTCTGCAGCCGGTCAGCGACATTGCGGACCGTTTCGCCGGGCTGAATGGCGAACTCCTGGGGAGTCGGATCATTGCTGAAGGGCCGCTTCAGCTCGTTGCCTCGCAACAAGTC
>JBKJQK010000567.1:0-17168 GCA_046594095.1 Anaerolineae bacterium
GCCCCGGTCGCCTGGGCTTCCGCGAATCGGTTGGCGTTCATCGCCTGCGTGCCGTGCTCTTCTTCCTTCCACACCTGCGCGCCACCAGCGCCGCAACAGAAGGAACTCCGCTTGTTGCGCGGCATCTCAACCAGAGCCGCTCCGCCCGCCGTGAGGGCCGCCCGCGGCGCGTCATATTCGCCGTTGTGCCGGCCGAGATAGCATGGGTCATGGAAGGTGACCGACCCCTCGTTTAGTTTGGCGGCATTCAGTTTCAGTTTGCCGGCGCCCACCAGCCCGTTGATGTACTGGGTGTGGTGGACGACGTTGAAGACCGCTCCGAAGTCCTGGTATTCCTTGCCGATCGTGTGCAGGCAGTGCGGGCACCCGGCGATGATGGTCTTCTTGTCGGCGCCCGCGCCGCGCAGCGTTTCGATGTTGGCCTTCGCCATCTCAAAGAACAGATATTCGTTGCCCGCCCGCCGCGCGACGTCACCGGTGCAGGTCTCCTGGTTGCCAAGCACGGCGAAGTTGACCCCGGCTGAATGCAGAACCGTGGCGATGGCCCGGGCGATGCTTTGCGCGCCGGGGTCGAAGGCCCCGGCGCAGCCCACCCAGTACAACACCTGATAGTCCGGGTTGTCTTCAACCGTTGGAACAGAGAACGCCAGGGGCTTGGCCCAGGCCAGGCGATCCTCGCTCATCTGCCACGGGTTGCCGTTGCGTTCCATCCCGGTGAAGGCGGTCTTGAGCTGAGCGGGGAAACTGCTCTCCATCAGCACCTGGTTCCGGCGGATATTCAAGATATCGAACATCGGCTCGTTGCCGACCGGGCACACCTCAACGCATGCGCCGCAGCTCGTGCACGCCCAGACCGCGCTCTCGTCGATGGCGTAGTCCAGCAGCGTCGCAGGGTCGTCGCCGCCGCTCGCGAGCAGGTTGAAATGCTCGCGGATGTGGTAGCGCTTGTTGACCTCCAGCGCGGCCGGGGAGAGTGACTTGCCGGTGGTGTGGGCGGGGCAGGCATCCTGGCAACGGTTGCACATGACGCAGGCAAAGGCGTCGAGGATGTGTTTCTGGCTGAGATCGGTGAGCCTGGCCGCCCCGAACTGCTGGATGGACTGATCTTCGAAGTTGATCGGCTCGAGCGCGCCCAGCGCCTTCCGCTTGGGGCGGATCATGAAGTTGAACGGGCCCATGAACAGGTGGGCGTGTTTGGTATAGGGGAAGTAGGGCAGAAAGCCGAGGATCAGACCGAGCGCCAGCCACCAGCTGGCGTGCCGGCCGACGTCGAGCGCGACCGGTGACATGCCCGCCCACAGACGTCCGATGAGTCCAGCCACGGGTTGCCAGGCATCCGGGGCGCCGGCGACATGGAAAGACGCGCCGAGCAGGCGGAAGCCGACGTGGAAGAAGATAAAGACGCCGACGATGAGCGAATCGCGCATCACCGCGCCGGCGGCCACGGCCGGGTGCTGCAGGACGTTGGCCCGGAAGCGCAGCTCAGGCGCCCGCGCCACAAAGCGCCGGATCAGGAAGTAGGCCACCCCGATCAGGACGGCCGCGCTGAAGAGATCGGCCAACAGGCGATACAGGCCGCCAATAGCGCCATCCCCGAGAAAACGCAGGCCGGGGATATAGCCCTCGAGGACGTCGACCAGATTGACCAGCAGATAGAAGATGAATCCCCAGGCCACCCCGTAATGAAAGAGCGAGGCAATCGGGCGGTTTCGGATGATGCGCCCCTGCGAGGCCAGCGCCAGCAGACCCTTGACGATCCGGCTGGGTAGATTGTCGAGCAGAAGCTTGCCCCCGCCGCGCTGGATCACCCGGATCATTCGGTCAAAGGTGATGCGGGTGAGGGCAAGCGAGGCGAGGACGGCGATGACAAAGAGCAGCTTTTCGAGGAGAGTGAGCATGATGGAACCTCCGCCGGTATCTTAGCGCGATTCGGAATCGACGCAGTCGCGAAGTCGGCCCGCCATTCACCGCACCGCATGCCAGGGGCCCGGGCCAGGCAAGGCGCGGCGCGACGACGCATGGTAAAATCCCTTCCCGCCGACAAAGGCAGGTTTGCGCCTGAAAGCTTCCGCCGATGTAGCTCAATGGCTGAGCAACCGATTTGTAATCGGTAGGTTACGGGTTCAACTCCCGTCGTCGGCTTGCGCGCGCGAAGGCGCGCGTCGAAATCAATATCTGGGTCGATGTCCCGAGTGGCAAAGGGGACGGACTGTAAATCCGTTGGCAGTAGCCTTCACAGGTTCGAGTCCTGTTCGGCCCACTTTAGTGCCGGAATTGCGGTAATCCGCAGTCCCGCACGTGTGGTAATCCACACACGTGTGGTAATCCACACACGCCCACGTAGCTCAGTTGGCAGAGCACACCCTTGGTAAGGGTGAGGTCACCGGTTCGATCCCGGTCGTGGGCTTGGCGAGACCGATATCGCGGCAGTTCTGATGCGCCTCAAGCGCGACAGGCGATGCGCGATGCGGAAATCGCGAAAGGCAACAGGACAACAGCAGGAGAAGAGGATCATGGGCAAGGAGAAATTCCAGAGGACGAAGCCGCACGTAAACGTCGGGACGATGGGACACGTGGACCACGGTAAGACGACGCTGACGGCGGCGATCACGAAGGTGCTGGGGTTCAAGGGCCAGGCGCACTTCATGGCCTACGACCAGATCGACAAGGCGCCGGAAGAGCGGGCGCGCGGGATCACGATCTCGATTGCGCATGTGGAATATGAGACGGACAAGCGGCATTACGCGCACGTGGACATGCCGGGCCACCGGGACTACATCAAGAACATGATCACGGGCGCGGCCCAGGTGGACGGGGCGATTCTGGTGGTGAGCGCGCCGGACGGTCCGATGCCGCAGACGAAAGAGCATGTGCTGCTGGCGCGGCAGGTGGAAGTGCCGTCGATCGTGGTGTACCTGAACAAGGTGGACATGATGGACGACCCGGAGCTGCTGGAGCTGGTGGAGATGGAGTTGCGGGAGCTGCTGGTGAAGTATGGATACCCGGGCGACACGACGCCGATCATTCGGGGGAGCGCGCTGAAGGCGCTGGAGAGCCCGTCGAAGGACCCGAACGCGCCGGAATACAAGTCAATTCTGGAGCTGATGGACGCGGTGGACAGCTATATTCCGACGCCGGTGCGGATGGTGGACAAGCCGTTCATGATGCCGGTGGAGGACGTGTTCTCGATCAAGGGACGCGGGACGGTGGTGACGGGCCGGGTGGAGCGGGGATCGATCAAGGTGGGGGACCAGGTGGAAATCGTGGGGCTGCGGGACACGCGGCAGACGACGGTGACGGGCCTGGAGATGTTCCACAAGGTGCTGGACTCAGCGGACGCGGGGGACAACGCGGGGGCGCTGTTGCGGGGGATTGAGCGGGACGACGTGGAGCGCGGAATGGTTCTGGCGAAGCCGGGATCGATCAAGCCGCATGACGAGTTTGAGGCGCAGGTATACGTGCTGCGGAAGGACGAGGGGGGACGGCACAAGTCGTTCTTCACCGGATACCGTCCGCAGTTCTACATTCGGACGATGGACGTGACGGGCGACGTGACCCTGCCGGAAGGCGTGGAAATGGTGATGCCGGGCGACAACGTCGTGATGAAGGTGAAGCTGATCGCGCCGGTGGGGCTGGAGCAGGGCTCGAAGTTCGCGATCCGCGAGGGCGGCCTGACCGTCGGGGCTGGTACAATCGTCAAAGTGTTTGACAAATAGTTATGTGACGTATTGCGGACCGCGCTTTTCTGATCAGATCTGAGATGGAAGGCGCGATCCGCGATACGCAATCTTAGGACAGTAGCTCAATTTGGCAGAGCAATCGTCTCCAAAACGATAGGTTGCGGGTTCAAGTCCTGCCTGTCCTGTAAGCTGAGGCGGAGGACGGGGTCGGAGGCTGAGCGTTCGGCCCTCCGGCACCTGTCCTCCGTCTTCCGTCTAAACTGAAATGGCGAATCAAGAAATTGCGGAAAAGAAACCGTCGGCGTTGAGCACTGCGTTTGTGTCTGTCCGGGATTACTTCCGCGACACCATTGGCGAGTTGCGCAAGGTCAAATGGCCGACCCGGCTCGACACGCGCAACCTCACGACCATCGTGCTGGCTGTGACGCTGGCAATGTCCGTGGTCCTCGGGGCGTTCGACTTCGCCTTTGAAAATCTGTTCATTGGCATTCTTCGGGCGACTCCGGACCTCGTGGCGGTCGCCATCGCCGCGTCGATCGTCATTGGCATCATCGTTGTTGTCGTCTTCGCCGGACGCGAACGGCGCTAGGCACAGGGGGTGCGCGTGGATCCGATCGAAACTCACCCGCAATCGCGGGGTCCGGTAGATGAGACCGCCAAGGCGCTGGCATTTTTCGGCACCGCTGACGAACTGCCGGTAGAGGCCCCCGTCTCGCTGGACGCGTTGCTGAAGCCTCCGCCGGCGCCGGTCGACGACGCGGATGTCCCTGTTGGCGAGAGCGTGGCTGAGATGGCCGCCGCTGTCGACGGGGCTATTTCGACTGATGCCGCGGATGCCGCAGCGGCGGCCTCGGCGGGCCCGGCTCCAGCCGTGATTGGCGCGGGCGAAGTGAACGGCCCGGTCGTCGGCGAAACCGAGAAGAAGGAAATCAAGAAGACGCGCGGCGGCGGGTCGCGCAAGCGCAACGCTGGCGTCGAGGACCTCGGCGATGGGAGCGGTTTTCTCGCGGCGGACAAGCCCGCCGACAAGGGCGAGACCCCGGCCGAAGGCGAGGAATTCCTGTGGTACGCCGTGCATTGCTACTCGGGCTACGAAAACAAGGTCAAGCACAGTCTCGAACAGCGCATCGAGACGATGGGCATGGCCGGCAAGATCGTTGACGTGGTTGTCCCGACCGAGGAAGAGATGGAGGTCAAGGATGGCCGCCGGCGGACCGTGGAGAAGCGGGTGTTTCCGGGCTATATCATCGTGAAAATGTCGATGAGCGAAGAAGCCTGGTTTGTCGTTCGAAATACCCCGGGCGTCACGCGTTTTGTGGGAATGGGCAACCGCCCTTCGCCACTCAGCCCTCAGGAAGTCAGCCAGATCATCAAGCGGATGGAAGCTGAGGCGCCCAAGCTGCGGGTGAACTTCAAGCCTGGCCAGCGGGTGCGGATTACCGATGGCCCGTTTGCGGACTTCCCGGCCGTGGTCGACAAGATCGACACCGAGCGGGCCAAGGTGACTGTGCTGGTGTCGTTCTTCGGGCGCGAGACGCCGGTTGAACTCGATTTCCTGCAAGTCGAGCGAGTGGGATAAGGTTATCGCGCCGTTTGAGGCCGGGAAACGGTCGCAAATGGCGTTATATGGTTGAAGTGGGAGGGCTAATCGCCCGCTATTACCACGAGGAGAAATATGGCAAAGAAAATCAAGTCCACCGTTAAGATCAATATTGAAGCGGGCAAGGCAACCCCTGCGCCCCCGATTGGCCCGTCGCTTGCGCCGCACGGCATCAACCTGATGATGTTCTGCAAGGAATACAACGCGCGCACGGCCCAGCAGGTCGGGAACATCATTCCGGCCACCATCACCGTCTTCAGCGACAACTCGTTTACGTTCAGCCTGGGCACTCCGCCCACCGCCCAGCTCATTCGCAAGGCGGCCGGAGTGGAGAAGGGCTCGGGTGTGCCGAACCGCAACAAGGTCGGCAAGATCACCCGGATCAAGGTCAAGGAGATTGCTGAACTGAAGATGAAGGATCTCAATGCCATCGACCTGGCCGGGGCGATGAAGCAGGTCGAGGGTTCGGCTCGCAGCATGGGGATTGACGTCATCGAATAGGCCGCGCGGCAATTGACGTGTTCAGTGTTGCGTCTTCGGCTTTTTGCCGGGCGCGCAATTTGATCGTCACGCTGACGCGTGGCGCATAACGTGGGAGGGCATCTGCCCGTTAACACCACAGGGAGAAATACAGTGGCAAAGGTAGGCAAGAAATACAAGGCGGCGGCGGCAAAGGTCGACCGGATGAAGAACTACTCGGTCGCGGAAGCGGTAACGCTGGCCAAGGAAACGAGCATCAGCAAGTTCGACGGCACCGTCGAATGCCATATTCGCCTGGGCGTGGATCCCCGCCAGGCTGACCAGCAGGTCCGTGGCGTTGTGGTGCTTCCCAACGGCCTGGGCAAGACCGTCCGGATCCTGGTGTTCTGCCAGGGCGACGGCGGCCGTCTGGCCCGCGAGGCCGGGGCCGACTTTGTGGCTGACACGGATGAGTGGATTGCCAAGATTCAGGCTGGCTGGACCGACTTCGATGTCGCGATTGCCACCCCGGATGTCATGGGCAAAGTAGGCCGGGTCGCCCGTATTCTCGGCCCGCGCGGCCTGATGCCGAATCCGAAAGCCGGCACCGTGGCTCCGGCGACTGAACTCGCCCGTGTGATTAAAGAGGCTCGGGCCGGACGCGTGGAGTTCCGCCTCGACAAGACCGGCAACATTCATGTTCCGGTTGGTAAGGTGAGCTTCCCCACCGACAAGCTGGCCGAGAATCTGGACGCGTTTCTCGACGCGATCCGCAAGGCCAAGCCGGCGGCCGCCAAGGGCAACTACATCCGGCGGATCACCATCGCTGCGACGATGGGGCCCGGCATCCGGGTGGAGTCAGGCGCCGCGGTCGTGTAGGTCTCGGACCAAACTCCTCGAAACATATGGCGGGCGCATCATTGCGCCCGCCCTTTTTTCCCTTGGGCGGAAAGGGTTCTGCGTTGACCCGCGCGGGTCCGGCGCGGATGGGGATCTGCGATGAGCCGGCCCAAGTCGGATAGGCACCCATCGACGATTGGCCCGCCAGTTTTGAAGGCGGCGATCCATCGTCAATATGTTCTGGCAACTTGCCTACAATTTTGCGAGAAACGAATATCGCTCACTGAAAGTTGATGCGCTTTCAGGGGTGATCAAAGGTGTTCAGAAAATGCAAAAACGCAATATTTCTCTTTAGGCAGCGTTCCCTCGTCCGGCTGCGGTGGTGGAAGGCCTGAGATTGCCGCGCGCGGCGGCCAGATACGTGCAGATTGTCGCGAAGCCCAGCGCCAGCTCGCCCAGGTTGCCGGCGATGGGCGCGCGGGTCATCGCCAGCGCCCCGACAAATTCGGGGCCGCGCCCGCCAGCAGCCATGGCCAACGGACGCGCAGGAGCAGGAGCGCGCCCACGACAATCAGGACGACGACGGTGAGGATGGCCGGGATGGGCGGCCCATTGATCAGCACAAATGCGTTCTTGTAGCCCATGACCTGCGCGCCGGCGTCATAGGCCGTGAGCTGCAGATTGAAAATGTCCTGGGCGGCGCCCAGCGCGATCAGCCCGGTGGCGAGGAGGCAGAACGCGATATTCCAACCTCTGGAATGAGCCCAGCCCAGGCCCGCCGCGCGAGCCATCCCAAACGCGTAAATGATCATCGTCGGGGTGAGCAGGGCATGGGTGATGAAGCGCGGGGTATTGAGCGCCCGGAGCGTGTCGCCATAACCGATCGCGCCACCGAGGCCAAGGACCAGGTTGTCGTAGACCAGCCCAGCGATGACCAATACGATGATCAGGCCGTAAGGATTGAACTTGCGCCTGACCTGCCGGACGCCCGCGACTACGAGGGCGAGCATCAGAAAGCTGATCAGGATGTGGACGATTGCTTCAGCGGTGAACATGATGGAACACTCCTGGTTTGGGCGGGATGCCAGGCGACGATCGCAACCGGTATGCCGATCGGGCTGGCGGTCAACTGGCGGCCGGAACTCCGCGGAGTGGCGGGTTGCGGCGCCAGATGAGTAAGCCGCATAGTCTAGTGATTGGCTCGCGACTGTCAATTCCCGGCGGCGGAGCGGGGCCGCAACGCGGGAGCGCGACGGACTATTGCTAGCGATCGTTATGCGAGTGGGTTGCGGCCAGATCCGGTTGCCGCAGATTGGACGGACCGCGAGTTGCACGCGCGCCGACCAGACCGGGGGAAATGACCGCGGAGGCGTATCATCCGCGCAATGAAGTCGCCGACGCTTCTGGTTGTCCTTGCCCTCGCCGCCTGCGTGGCGTCGCCGGTGAACCCGCCCGTGGCGCCACAGGTCGCTGGGCCGGCCGTCGCGGAGCAACCCATCCGCGTCATTCCGCTTGGGGCGCCGCTGAACACGCCGCGGGCTGAGATCTCCGGGCTCGCCTGGCACACGGATCAACTCATCCTGTTGCCCCAATACCCCGACCGTTTTGGCGGTTTATTCGCGGTTTCGCGCCGGGATATTCTCGATTTCCTCGACGGCCGCAACCCCGGCCCGCTTGCGCCTCGCTTGATCCCGTTGGACGAGGACGGCATGGCCGCCTGGGTGTCCGGCTTTGAGGGCTATGAGGCGATCGCTTTCATCGGCGACCGGATGTTCGTGACGATCGAGGCGCACCGTGGTCTGCCGGGGCTGGGCGCGATGGTGGGCTACATCGCCTCGGGCGACATCGCCGCTGACGGACGGACGGCCCGCCTGAACGCCGCCAGCCGGGTCGAAATCCCGGCCCAGGCCGCGCTGGACAATACCGCCGACGAGGCCATGACCACCCTCGATGGCCGGCTCATCACTTTCTATGAGGCCAATGGGGCGAATGTCAATCCGCGCGCCGTCGCGCACGTTTTTGATGCCGCGCTTGGCGCGGGCGCGCTGCTGACCATGACGGCCCTCGAATACCGCCTGACGGACGCTACGCCCGCCCGGGCCGACGGGCGTTTCTGGGTGATCAACTACCTGTTTCCGGGTGATCGGGACAAGCTCAGGCCCGCCCCGGACGCGCTGGCGGCGCGGTTTGGCAGGGGGCCAATCCACGCGACCTGCCCCCAGGTTGAGCGCCTGGTGGAGCTGCAGGCGGTGGACGGCCGGATTGGCCCAACCGACACGCCACCCATCCAACTTGCCCTGATGAACTGCCAGACCGCCCGCAACTGGGAGGGTCTGGCCGAGTTGCCCGAGCGCGGGTTTCTGCTGGCGACGGATCAGTATCCCGATACGATTCTGGCGTTTGTGGCGGCGCGTAGATGAGTGTCATACGTTGGAGGTTAGGCTTTAGCCGGCGGCGGAACATCATGCGTCAATCATTCGCAGTTCCGCGGCCGGCTAAAGCCTAAACGCCAACACGCAGCGCTCGCAGTTCCGCGGCCGGCTAAAGCCTAAACTCCAACGTGCCAGGCTCATCTCAATGCTCGACGTCGATCAGCATGCCCTGTTCGGCGATGGTTGCAGCGACATCCCGAACATCGCCCGCCCGGATGAGCGCCACGGTCGGAGAGAGCCGCTCCAACAGCGCCCGGCGGGGCGCCTCGAATCGCAGCAGCGCGTCAAGGACGGCCGGATCCCGGGCGCGCAGTAGCGCGCCTCTCTCAGCCCTCGCCTCGGGACCGCGCTCGCTGGCGCGCGCAACGGCCTTGGCCAACGCCGCCGGGAGGCGCGCGCCGGTGCCTTGCTCGAGAAACTCAATCGCGCGTTGAAGGGAGATTCCCTGGTGGGCGGCCGCTCCGAGCGAGGCGGGCGTCAGGCGGCACATCCAGCCCCCGTCGTCGCGCTGCTCGACAAACTGGGCGATTCGGGCCAGCTGGAAGCGGGCAAAGCGCGCACCGGGGAGGGCAACCACTTCGCCGCCCTTGCCCAGCCGTAACGGCGGCTGCGGCGCCGGTTGGGGAGCCTCATCCAGGCGGTCGCTCTCGAGCCAGCGCAGGGGGCCGCTCAGGAGGGCAAATAGATACGCACCCTCGATCCGGTCCCAATGTTCAAACCCGATCAGGAAATCGCCGGACCGCGCGTCGCGGATGTGCCAGGTGTCGTAGCGCCCGTCGGGGCGCAGAAAATCAGGTGTCGCGCGTTTGATGGCGCCGATGACGGCGCTCGCCGACGCCAGGCTGTCCCGCAGGCTGCCCCAATCGCCGACATCGGCCCGCCGAAATCCACGGGCCAGACCACGCCAGCCGCCCGGTCCCGCCACACCGGATGCGCCCTCCAGCGCAAGCAGCGCGTCCCGGCGCTCGCGGAGGGGGGCGTTTGACCAGGCGTGGGTCATCTCAAAGCTGAGCCCGTCGACGCGCCACAGATCATTCCAGTCGGCGTTATCGCGCCAGGCCGCAAAGAGGGCCTCGCGCTGGCGGGCGGCTGGAAGCTGCAGCCAATCGGCGACGGGCTGAGGGGTGAGCCGCAGACGGCTGTCCTGAATCCGCGACCAGCCCATCGCCGCGATTAATCCGGCCAGAAATGCAAATCGCCCCCCCGGGCGCCCGTCGGATGCGCCATCTGGATCGCGCAACCAGCGCGAGGCCGACCGGCGGGTGTCCTGCGTCCACTCCCCATCGCGGCGGGCTCGCGCGTCGGCGGTCTGGATGTGGATCAGCAGGCTGGTGATGTCGTCGAGCAGATCTGAATCGGGCGCGCCTTCGGTGGTTGCGGGAATGGCAGGTCTGGCTGCGGGTGTGTCTTGAGCCCGCACCACGAGCGCTTCGCCGAGCTCAGCCGGAACATAGAACCATTCGGCGGGGACGCGCGCCGCCCGGTCAAAGGCCCGGAAGATGAAGCCGCGGTACCACAGCACCTCGGTTGGATTGGCCGGCGCGCGCCAGGGCCGCTCCCGCTCGAGCCGGCCGGGGCCCATTGGGCGGACCTCGCCAAAGCGGCGCTCGAACGCCCCTGACGGCATACGGCCATTGGAGGCAAGCAACTGGTCGAGGGCGGCCCGGGCGTCATCGGGAAGGGCGTCGCGGATGCGCAACGCGGCCGGCGCGCCGCCGATGTCGGATTCGCGCATCGCGGCCGAAAGCGCCTCGGCCATCTGAGCCGGCGAGGCCGCCTCGAGCGCGACATCCCACGCTTCGGCGATCGCCATCAGCCGCTGGGGCGGTTCGTCGAGGAGGCTGGCGCGCAAAGTGCGCAATGGAGCCAGAACGGCCGGCATCCGTCGCGCTCGCGGCGGATGCCGGCCAGTATGAAATCGAGGGCGGCCCTAGAACTTCAGGGCAGACATGGTGCCGCGCACGAGATCGGCGCTCTTCTTCATCATCGCGGCCTCGTCATCTGTCAGCTTGACCTCGATGATCTTCTCGATGCCGTTGCGCCCGAGCACGACCGGCACGCCGAAGAACATGTCGCTCAGGCCATACTCGCCGGTGAGATACGCCGCGCACGGGCGGATCAAGCGCTTGTCCTTGAGGATGGCCTCAACCATTTCGGCCACGCTGGCGCCGGGGGCGAAATAGGCGCTGCCGGTCTTGAGCAGATTGACGATTTCGGCCCCGCCCCCGCGGGTGCGCTGGACGATGGCGTCGACCCGCTCTTTCGGCATGAGCTCGGTCATGGGAATGCCAGCGATGGTGCTGTAGCGGGTGAGCGGGACCATTTCGTCGCCGTGTCCGCCCAGCACGAAGGCGTGGGTGTTCTCGACGCTGACGCCCATCTCCATGGCCATGAATGTGCGCATCCGGGCGCTGTCGAGCACGCCCGCCTGGCCCATGACCCGGTTTTTTGGGAAGCCGTGCTGGCTGAACACTTTGTAGGCCAGAAAGGCCATCGTGTCGAGCGGGTTGGTGACGACGATGACGATTGCGTTTGGCGCGGCGGCGGCGACGTTGTTGGCCACGTCGGTGATGATCTTCTGGTTGATGCCGACCAGGTCCTCGCGGGTCATCCCGGGCTTGCGGGCAACGCCGGCGGTAATAACGACGATGTCGCTTTCTTTAGCGTCGGCATAATCCGTTGTGCCGGTGATTTTCGTGTCATAGCCAAGCACCGGGCCGGCCTGGGCCAGGTCGAGGGCCTTGCCCCTGGGCATGTTCTCAGTTGCGGGGATGTCGAGCAGGACGATATCGCCGAGCTCCCGTTCCGCAAGCCAATGGGCGGTGGTGGCGCCGACAAAGCCCGCGCCGACGATGGTGATTTTGTTTCGCATAATTGATCTCCGAACACGAAAGGATATGTGGTCATGATACTCCCGCGAGGCCGCCGCGCCAGGCGACCCGACGCGGGTGACCCGGCTAGAATGGCGGAGAATGGGCCACATTTCGCTTCTCTATTCGGACACGGGCGGCGGGCACCGTACCGCGGCTGAGGCAATTCAACAGGCCATTTTCCTTGTTGCCGGAGACGCCCACCAGGTCGATCTGGTAAATGGGGTGGACTACCTGCCCTTTCCATTCGACCGGAGCGTCGACACCTATGCCAGCACGATTCGACGCGCCCCCTGGATGCATGGGCTCGGCTATCAGATCCTTAATGGCGGCGCGCGGCGGAGGCTGATCGGCGCGGCGGGCATGGCGCTCGACGGCCGCCGCGCGCTCAACTTTGTCCGGAAATCCAACGCGGATGTGTATGTGTCGTGCCAGCCGCATTTCAACCCGTTCATCCCGCGGGCCATCCGACGGACGGGCGCCCGCGCCCGCTACGTCCATGTGGTGACCGATCTGCGCGATGCGCACGCGTTCCACTTCGCGCCCGGAGCCAACCTGTTGATCGTGCCCAACGAAGAAGTCCGCGCCCAGGCCATGCGGAGCGGGATTGCGCCCGATCGGATCAAGGTCTGCGGTCAGCCGGTGCAGCCGGATTTCCGCGAGCGGATGGGCGACCGGGCTGAAGCGCGGGCGACCCTCAATCTGCGCTCGGATCTGCCCGTTGTGCTGATCATGGGCGGGGGCGACGGCATGGGCCCCCTGGCGGAAGTCGCGCGCGCCGTCGCGTTCAGCGGACTGCCGCTGCAGCTTGTTGTGGTCGCGGGCCGCAATCTAGACGTCAAGGCCAAGCTCGAACGGATGGACGCGCCCGTCCCGCTGAGCGTGCTCGGGTTTGTCAACCACGTGCCGGAGTTGATGGGCGCCGCCGATATCCTTTGCACGAAGGCCGGCCCGGGGACGATCAGCGAAGCGTTTATCGCGGGCCTTCCCATCCTGCTGTTTGACAAGATTCCCGGGCAGGAGGTCGGCAATGTCGATTACGTTGTTAAGCAAGGCGCGGGCGCATGGTGTCCGACGCCGCTGGCGGTCAGCCAGACGTTGCGCGAGTGGTTGACGCAGCCGTCGCGCTTGTCCGACCTTCGCGCCGCGTCGGCGTCGCTGGCCCATCCCGAAGCGGCTATTGATATCGCCAGGGCCATACTCGCCCGAATGGACGCGTGAACGGCGGCGTGTTATGAAGCGCCGGGATCTGAGGCGGCGCTTGATTTTGTCCGCGAAACGCAATTCGTCGCTACAATACCCTTTCGCTTTGCAACCCGATTGGGTTAGGGTAATCCCGCAGCCCAATCGGCGCGCACGGCGAGACTTATTTATGGCACCCACACGCAGCGCCGCGAAGCCCAAAACGACCCGCCCGGGTCGCAATGGGGCGCGCCCGGGGCGCGGACCGGATCTCGATGAGATGGATCCTGCCCAGGTCCTGCTGGAGGATGGCGGCGACACGTCCGGCGATCTTATTGATGACGATTCAGGCGATGAGACAAGCGCCGATACCGTCCCGGATCTGTTTGCGGGCGAAGAGGATGACATGGCCGCCGCCTACGCCCTGGCGGAGAGTGACGACGATTCGCAGGAGGATCTGACTGACCTCGAAGCGCGGCGTGGTGGGGATGCCGATGGAGGCGAAGGCGCTGACCCGGTCCGAATGTATCTGCGCGAGATTGGCGAAACGCCCTTGCTGTCGGCCGACCAGGAGCTGCGACTCAGCGCCGTTATCCGGGCCACGTCGCTTTCGGTCACCCTGAAGAAGGAACTCGGGGCCGACAACATGCTCGAGACCGCCTTCAACCGGCTGATCAAGGCTCGGCGTGACATGCTGGCGGCCTCGGTTGCGCGGGCGGCAGCGGTCCCCGGCCCGTTTACAGCGCCGCTCTTTGCGCCTCTGATCGAGGATGCGCGCGGGATTCCGCAGCTGTTTGGCGACAACTCGCCTTCCTACATGCGGGCCTATTTGCGCGGGATCGGGTGGGTGGCGGATCCGACCGTAACGCAGATCAGCAAGCCGATGTTCGACGCGGTCCTGTCGGCGATGATTTTGCCGGGGCCTTTTGTCGAGCAGCTTGAGCAGGTCCCGGATGAGGCGATCGACTCGCTGGAGTGGGACGAAGCGCGGGCCTGGCTGCCCGATGCCGGGGTGTGCGAGGCGCATCGCGCCCAGCTTGAGTCGTTGAGCGAACTGGCCCACAAGCTTCTGGTCAACTCAAATCTGCGCCTGGTCGTCAGCATCGCCAAGAAGTACATCGGCCGCGGAATCTCGTTCTCCGACCTCATCCAGGAAGGCAACATGGGCCTGTTGCGCGCAACGGACAAATTTAACGCCTGGCTGGGATTCAAGTTCAGCACCTACGCCACATGGTGGATCCGCCAGGCCATCAGCCGGGCCATCGCCGATCAGGCCCGCACGATCCGCATTCCGGTGCACCTGGTCGAGACCATCAACAAGATTCTGCGCCTGCAGCGCCGGATGACCCAGGAGCTCGGTCAGGAGCCGACTTCCGAGGATCTGGCGATGGAGATGAACGTCTTCACCGAGAAAGAGCAGATGCAGATTCTCGAGGCGGAGAAGACCGGCAAGGCGCTCGATCCGCTCCTGGTTCGAAAGCGCGAACAGGCGGTGAAGCGGGTTCAGCAGATTCTGGGCGCGGCAGTGGAGCCGATGTCGTTGGATACTCCCGTGGGTAACGAGGAGAGCAGCATGCTGGCCGACTTCATCAAGGATGAGTCGGAGATGTCGCCATCCGATAGCGCCTCGCTCGAGATGCTCAAGGAGCAGGTTCGCAAGGAACTCGACAACCTGGGCGAGCGCGAGCGGAGCGTGCTCGAGATGCGCTTCGGCTTCAAGGATGGCAAGACCCACACCCTCGAAGAGGTTGGGCACGCCTTGCACGTCACCCGTGAGCGCGTGCGCCAGATCGAGGCCAAGGCCCTCCGCAAACTTCGCCACCCGCATCACAGCCGCAAACTGCGCGACTATTTGGGCGACCAGTAACGGCGCGCTGTCCCGTTCGCGTTTGCGTTCCCGTTCCCGTTTACGTCAGCGTTTACGTCAGCGTAAACGTGAACGTCGACGTCAACGCAAACGAGGCCGGGTACTTGGGCGTAAACTTGAGCGTACGACATGCGACGCATGAAGCGTGGCGCATCGAAACAAGGAGGATCAATTCCATGCAAACCAGACGATTTGGCCGGACCGGCCACATGAGCACAATTGCGATATTTGGAGCGGCGGCATTTGGTCAGGTCGATCAGGGACACGCGGACGCCACGTTTGAGGAGGTGGTCGCGCGCGGGCTCAATCACATCGATGTCGCGCCGTCGTATGGTCAGGCTGAGGAGCGCCTGGGCCCATGGATGCCCAGGGTGCGCGAGCGTTTCTTTCTGGGCTGCAAGACCCAGGAGCGCAGCCGCGATGGCGCGACCGCAGAGCTCCGCCGCTCGCTGCAGCGGCTGCAGGTCGCCCAATTCGACCTATTCCAGATTCACGCCGTCACGTCCTTTGCGCAGCTCGATGAGGCCACCCGTCCGGGCGGCGCGTTAGATGCCATCCGGGAAGCCCGAGAGGCCGGCTTGACTCGCTTTGTCGGGATCACCGGCCACGGCTTCGACAGCCCGGCCGTGTTTCGCGAGGCGCTCAACCGGTTTGACTTTGACTCGGTCCTGTTTCCGGTCAACTTCGTGCAATGGGCCAACCCGGTCTATCGGGCCAATGCCGAAGGGCTGCTGAAGGAATGCCGGAGTCGCGACGTGGGGGTGATGGCCATCAAGTCGGTTACCCGGGCGCCCTGGGGGATGCGCGCGCACACCCACGCCACCTGGTATGAGCCCTTCACCGATCCGGCTCGCGTCCAGGCCGCGGTCAATTTCACCCTGTCGCAGCCGGGTGTGACGGGGATCTGCACCGCGGGCGATACGGGCGTGCTGCCCATGGTCCTGGATGCCTGCGAGCGCTTCACGCCACTCAGCGCAGGCGAGCAGCAAGCGCTGATCGCCACGGCGGAGCGCTACGAGCCGCTGTTTGCCCAGCCCGCATAGCGATCTCGCGACAGAGCCGCGTGGCATCAGGTCTCTCCGCGACTTCGCCCTGCATAACGTATGGATTCCCGCTTTCGCGGGAATGACGGTTGGGGGGCGCGGCTTCGCGTGAGATTTTTAGCGCGTCATCGCGCCCAGGCGGGTCAGCATCGCGGCGCCGGTCTTTATCCCGGCAATGAAGCGCCACAACTCCAGGTTTTCGTTGGGGGCGTGGTTGGCTTCGTCGGCATTGGCATACGGCACGGTGAAGGCCGGAATCCCCAGGATCTTGGTAAACACGTAGTCGGGCAGGCTCCCGCCGAGAGCCGGGATGAATAGCGGTTCGGCGTCCTGCGCGTCGACGATGCCGCGCCGGATCGGCTCGGTATAGATTGACTCGATGGGCGTCTTGCTGGGTTCCATGCTGCCCTGATAGATCACCTCGACCTCGGGCGCGTAGCGGGCGACGTGAGCCTTGACCCGTTCGAAGATGTCTCCGGCGGTCATGGCCTCGACCAGCCGAATATCGCATTTGGCGAATGCCTCGGAGGGCAGCACGGTCTTGGATCCTGGCCCGCCATAGCCGCCATGCAGGCCGTTGATGGTGAAGGTCGGCCAGCACGACAACCGCTCGTAGTAGCCGCGCTCGGCCGGCGCATCGAGGCGGTTGAGGCCAAGCGACGCCAGCGCGCCGGCCACGTCGAGCGGGAGCGCGTCGAGGGCCTGGCGCTCGAGCGGAGTGGGCGGCAATATCCGATCGTAGAAGCCGTCGATCAGCACGTTTCCGTGGGCGTCCTTCATCGTCGCGAGCAGATGGGCGAGCGTCCAGATCGGATTGGGCGCGATTCCGCCAAAGTTTCCCGAGTGCAGATCGCGCCGGGCGCCCCGCGCGCGCAGCTCGAAGCTCAAGACGCCGCGCACGCCAAACATGATGCACGAGCGCCCGCTCTCATGAACCGGCCCGTCGCTGGTGATGACCAGATCGGCCTTCAGCATGTCGCGGTGTTCGCGGACGAAGTCGGCCATTCGCGGGCTGCCGATCTCCTCCTCGCCCTCCAGAACCACGATGACGTTGCAGGGCAGGCGCCCGTTGACGGCCAGGAGTGACTCGAGGGCCAGGATTTGGGCGAAATGCTGGCCCTTGTTGTCCCCGACCCCGCGGGCATACAGGCGGCCGTTGCGGATGGTCGGCTCAAACGGCGGCGAAACCCAGGCC
>JBKJQK010000064.1:0-9494 GCA_046594095.1 Anaerolineae bacterium
GGTTTGGGCTGACCGACCCGATTCCGGTGGCCGGCTACGCGCCGCGCGGTTCTCCAGAGTCGGTGGGCAACATCGCGGATGTCATGAAAGACACGTCCCGGGGGATCTTGCTTCAAAACCACGGGGTGCTGGCATTCGAGCGCGATTTGATGGGCGCTGTACGCGTGCTGACGATGATGGAGGAAGCCGCCGAAATGGGCCTGCGGGCGGCGTTGATTGGCGGGCCCACCCTTATTGGCGAACACCTCGCCGCCTACGCGCAGAAACGGGCCCGGGAGTTTGCCGAGCAGGGCGCGCTCGGGGCAAAGGACCACCACCGCCCTTGATCGAGTCAGCCAATCGCCAGCCGGCAAAAACACAACGGACAATCACGAAATGTTGAAATTCAATTCGATCATGATCGGCACGACACAACTTCAGACGTTGGCGGCTTTCTACGAGGCCATTATCGGAAGGCCGGCAGATATGGTTAGCAGCGAGGAAGGTTTCTTTGGATGGAAATTTGGCGATTCCTTTCTCGGCGTTTTTACCCACTCCGAAATAGCGGGCCCGACCAGGGACCCCGGACGCGTGATGGTCAACTACGAAACCGCGCATGTCAAAGAGGAGTTTGCTCGGATCCAAACGTTAGGCGGCGCGGCGGTCCACCAGCCGTATGAAATGGGCGGCGGCTGGGTGGCCACCCTGGCCGACCCGGACGGTAACTACTTCCAACTGGTGACGCCAAATTTGCAGGGCTGAGCGACCGAAAGACGGGACATGGAGAACTTTTACGGCATGCCCTCCGCGGGAACGGCGTTGTAGCGAAATCGCTCGGTCGCGCGCTGAAGGAAACGCATATCTCGGGGGGGGACGGAGGAGAGTCAGGACCGCTGGGTGGTCACCAATTCAGGTCGGCGCCGGGCAAACCCATTGCGGGTAATCGACTCGATGAACAGCGACACCGATCATGCCGTCGGTAGTTTTCGGATTGCTGTGGCGACCTGACGCGGATGAACATGGCAAGCGTGGAGAAAAGATTGTAGCGCTATCGCCAGTCGTGACGCGTCCATTGATGGCCGGATCAATCACGCCATCGCCGCAACTGCAGGAGCGATCTTTGCGACCACCGGGCTGAAGGCGTTGCGATAGACCAGCAGGCGCAGGCCATTCAGGCAGACCAACACGGTGCTGCCCTCATGGCCGATCACGCCGATGGGGAGCTGCAGGCGGAAGATGAGGGCCGCGACGAGCAGCACCAGAATGACGCTCATCGCAAACGCAAGGTTCTCGAAGACCACCCGCCGGGCATGCCGGCTCATGCTGATCGCATACGGGATTTTCGTCAGATCGTTGGCCATGAGCACGACGTCGGCGCTCTCGAGGGCGACATCGCTGCCGGCCGCGCCCATCGCGAACCCCACGTTTGAAACGGCCAGGGCCGGCGCGTCATTGACGCCATCGCCCACCATGGCCACCTTGCCGTATTTCTGATTCTCGCGAATGATCCGGACCTTGTCCTCGGGCAGCAGGTCGGCATACACCTCGTCAACCCCTGCCTGGGAGCCGATGGCGCGCGCGACCCGGGCGCTGTCGCCGGTGATCATGATCACCCGTTTGACCCCGATCTTCTTCAGCGCGGCGACAACGTCCGGAGCATCGGTGCGCAAGACGTCCGCAATGGCAATAACGCCCAACGCAACAAACTGCAAATCAGGCCGGCGCCGGGCGACGATGACAGACGTGCGCCCAAGATCCTGCAGGCGCTCTACTTCGTGCAACGCGGCGCCCAGGCGCTCGACAGCGTGCCCCTCAAACATGCGGGCATTCCCGACCCAGATCTCGGTCCCGGCCATGAACTTGGTTCTGCCCCGAACCCCCAGGCCGGTCTCGGAATGAAAGTCGTCCACTTCTGGCAGAACGAGACCCCTGGCGTTCGCGGCGGCCATGATGGCTTTCCCGAGAGGATGCTCAGACTTGGCCTCAACCGCGGCGGCCAGGGTGAGCAGCACGTTCTCGTAATGTGGCGCCGATTCGTTCAGCGCCTCCGAGGTCGTCAGATAGGTGTCCTCGATCGGGATCAGCGTGACGTCCGTGACGGTCGGCTGGCCGACCGTCAAAGTGCCTGTCTTGTCAAATGCGACCACGGCGATGCCGGCCACCTGCTCGAGGCTGGCCCCACCCTTGAACAGAACCCCATGCCGGGCGCCGTTGCCAATGGCCGACAGGATCGTGGCGGGCGTGCTGATCACCAGCGCGCAGGGCGAGGCGACCACCATGGCGGTCATGGCCCGGTAAAAGGCAATCTCGAACGCCTCGCCAAAAGCAAGCGGCACAAAGATCAACCCAATGGTGAAGAGGATGACCCCGGCCGCATAGTAGCGCTCGGCCCGGTCCAGGAATTGTTGTGTGTTTGCCTTTTGGCCCTGAGCGTCCTCGACCAGCTGGATCATCCGGGCGATGGTTGAATCTCTGGCGAGTTTGGACACCCGGGCGTTCACCGAGCCGGTCAGATTGATGGTCCCGGCAAACAGCTTGGCGCCCACTTCCCGCCGCACGGGCATCGACTCGCCCGTCACTGAAGACTGGTCCAGAATCGTCTCGCCGCTGATCACGACGCCATCCAGGGGGACACGGTCGCCCGGCCTGAGGATGAACACATCCCCGACCCTGACTTCCTCGATGCCCACCTGCGCTTCGGTCCCGCCCCGAATGATGGTGGCGACGGTGGGCCGCAGCTTCATCAGAACCCGGATCGCGTCGCGCGTGCGCCCGATCGCGTACGTCTGGAGAACGTTGGACAACGAGAACAGAAAGAGCAGCATTGCGCCTTCAAAGGGCGAGTCGACGACGGCGGCGCCCAGCGCGGCCAGGACCATCAGCAGGTCAACCTCGACCTCGCGCCGCCTTAAGGCCCGAATGCTGGCGACCAGCCCGAAATAACCGCCGGTGATATAGGCGATCAGGAACAGCAGGTTGCGCAACCACGCTTGCCCGCCGTTGATCTCAACGGCTCCCCCGCCAATCATGGCCGCGAACGTCACCACCACGAATAACATCGCCACGCGGTCAGTCGTCAACCACCGCCGCCATTGAACTGCGGGCGTCGCTGGGCGGTTGGGATTCGGAAGGCTCTGGATCAAAATGCTCCTGCGTGTAAACCCCGTTGGGTCACAAACTTGACAGCATTATATCAATGAGTTGACAGGCATTAAATTCTTCGGGGCGTCCTTTTCGGCTATCATCACCCCATGCCCACGCCCCTCGTCAAGGACCTGCAACAACTTGTTGGCGAGCGCTATGTCGTGTCCACGCCGGAGGCGCTCCAAACCTACGACGCCGATGGCTGCGTGGTCGACACGCACTCGCCTGACATCGTGGTCGTGCCCGAGACGAGCGCGCAGATCGAGGCAATTGTCAAGCTGGCCGCAAAGGCCGGTTTGCCGATCGTGCCGCGGGGGGCCGGGACCGGGCTTGCGGGGGGCGCAACGCCCATCCGGGGCGGAGTGGTCATCAGCACGGTCCGTATGGATAAGGTGATCGAGATCGACACCCGCAATAGCCGGGTGCGGGTGCAACCCGGTTTGCTGAACTGGGATCTCTCGCAACGGCTCAAGTCGCACGGTTATCAGTTCGCCCCAGACCCGTCATCGCAGAAGGCCTGTACTATCGGCGGCAACATCGCCAACAACAGCGGCGGTCCGCACTGCCTGAAATACGGATTTACGGCCAGCCACGTGCTCGGGGTGAAGATTGTGCTGCCCAGTGGCGAGGCCATCTGGACCGGCGATGGAACACCCTATGGCGCGGGCTACGACCTAACCGGCGTGATTTGCGGCAGCGAAGGCATGGTCGGCATCGTCACCGAGGCCTGGCTGAAGATGACCCGCCTGCCCGAATCCGTGCGGGTGGTGCTGGCGCTGTTTCCCGACGTCGAGACTTCGTGCGCGACCGTGTCCCAGACAATCGCCAGCGGCTTTGTCCCCGCCTCGCTCGAGATCATGGACCGATTGACGCTCAAAGCCGTCAATGGGATGTATCAGCTCGGCCTGCCCGAGGACGCCGGCGCGGCCTTGCTGATCGAGGTTGATGGGGTTGAGCAAGGGCTGGATGGCCTGATGGCCGACATCGAGGCCATCGCGACGCGCAATCATGCGGTTGAGGTGCGCCCTGCCCGGACCGCCGCCGAGCAAACCCAGGTCTGGGCGGCTCGAAAGAACGCCTTCGGGGCGATGGGCCGGCTGGCGCCGACGACGTTTCTGGTGGACACGGTGGTGCCGCGCAGCAAGCTGCCGGCCGCCATTCGCGAAGTCGAACGCGTGTCGGCGGCCTACACGCTGCCGATCGCCAACGTCTTTCACGCCGGCGACGGAAACCTCCATCCCCTGGTATTGTTCGACCGTCGCCTGCCTGGCCAGAGCCAGCGCGCGCTGGAAGCATCGACCGAGATCATCAAGTGGTGCGTCGATCAGGGCGGCACGCTGAGCGGCGAACATGGGATCGGGATCGAGAAGCAGGAGTTCATGAATCTGATCTTCACCCGTGACGATCTGGCGGCGATGGCCGGCCTGCGCCGCGGGTTCGACCCGACAGAGCTTTTCAATCCGGCGAAGGTATTTCCCAGGGGCGCGGGTTGTGGCGAATTGGCCGAGTGGCGGCGCAAAGGTGTGCTGTGGCAGGAGTTGCTTGCCGGCCGGGTCGACCCGACCCGGCGCCTGGCCGAAGCCCCCGGCGCCGAAGACACCGTCGGCGGCGGATTGTGGGTGTAGACGCGCGGCATGCCGCGCCCCGGCGCGCCCATCTATGGCCTGCGCTTGATGTACTCGTCCAGATACACCGGCACGGCTGCATCCGGCCCGTAGCCCGCCGATTCGGGCGCCCCAACGCCCTCGAAGAGCGGGAGGACGCCCGCCCACATCGGCAAGCCCTCGTCCTCGGCGTCGTCGTGCGGGCCGCCCGAGCGCACCTTGGCTGAGGCGCTGTCGATCGTGACTGAGATGACCGCAGTGGCCTTGAGCTCCACCTGATTCGGCGGGCGCGCATCATCCCAACGGCCCGGCAAGATTTTCTCCGTGAAAGCCGCCAGCGCCTTCATCTTGGCCGCATCGCCTTCAACCAGGATCCCGTGCCCGAACGCGACCACCGAGCGATAGTTGATCGAGTGGTTGAACACCGATTTGGCCAGAACCAACCCATCAACGCAGGTTACGCTGATGCACAACTCCCCGCCCTGCTGGGCGTGTTTGAGCATGCGGCTGGTTGAGGCGCCATGCAACAGAATCGTGTCGTTATCGCGCGCGTGCAAGGTGGGAATGATGAAGGGCCGGCCGTCGACGACAAAGCCGACCTGGCAGACCAGGGCCGAGTCCAGTATCGCGTAGACCGTCTCGCGGTCGTAGTGGCCGCGATCGGGCAGGCGCTTCACGCGATTCAGTGAGGTCACTTCAAAGTCGGACATACTGCAACCTCCCGCGTCGGGCTACTGCCCGATGCCTGCGACAGCTGAGCCCAGCAAGCGCCCGACCGATGCCTTCATCACATCAAAAAACGGGGTTGACATCAACCCAATCACGAAGCACAGGATGATGAGCGGCGCAACGGCGAGAACCTCGCGCCAGTTGAGGTCGGCCAGCACTGCGACTGGATGACCACTGGCGAGAGCGACAGCCGCGCCCGCGCCATGCGCGTCTTCCGCCGTTTCGTCCTGCGGCTTGCCCAGGAAGATCTTCTGAAACATGGTCAACAGATAGACCGCGCTGAGGACCATCCCGCCCGTCGCGAATGCGGCCGCGATCTGGTTAGCCTGGAAGGCGCCCTGCAGAATCACGTATTCGCCAACAAAGCCGTTCAGGGCTGGCAAACCGACCGAGCTCAGGACAAGCAACAGGGCCAACGTCCCATACAGCGGCATCTTCGCCCATAGCCCGCCCATCTTTCCCATCTCGCGAGTGTGAAGGCGCTCATAGATGAAGCCAATGATCAGGAACAACCCGCCTGTGCTCAGGCCGTGGTTGATCATTTGCAACAGCGCGCCCTGGACGCCCAGGCTGTTCATCGCAAATATGCCCAGCACGATGTAACCCATGTGGCTGACCGATGAATAGGCAACCAACTTCTTGGCATCACTCTGGGCGAACGCCACGATCGCGCCATACAGGATCCCAATCACCGCGAGCGTCATCATCACTGGCGCGAATTGCTTGCTAGCCTCCGAGAACAGGGACAGATTGAAGCGGATCAACCCGTAGGTGCCCATCTTGAGCAGGATCGCGGCCAGAACGACCGAGCCGGCCGTAGGCGCCTCCACGTGGGCATCAGGGAGCCAGGAGTGGAAGGGCCAAAGCGGGACCTTGATCGAAAAGGCCAGCGTGAACGCGAGAAAGAGCGGGACACTTGCCGCCCATATGTTCGCCTTCAGCAGCGCTTCGAGGTCGAACGTGCCGCCGGTGTAGCCGATGTAAAGGATCCCCAGCAGCATCAGCACACTGCCGAGCATGGTGTAGATAAAGAACTTGAGCGAGGCGTAGATCCGGCGCGCGCCGCCCCACATGCCGATGATAAAGTACATCGGCACCAGGGCAAACTCCCAGAACACATAGAACAAGAACAGATCCAACGAAAGAAACACACCCAGCGTCGCGGTCTGCATCAACAGGAACAGCCTGTAGTAGTCCTTCTCACGGGTCTTGATCGATTGGAACGAATATCCAATCGCAAGCGGGAACACGAGGTTGGTCAACAGGACCAGCCACAGGCTGATCCCGTCCACCCCCAGCTTGTAGCCAATGTTGTACGCCGGGATCCAAAAATACGACTCGACGAACTGGAATCCAGGGAGAGCCGGGCTGAAGCCGACAAACATGACGAGCGAAACGGCCAGGGTCGCCAGCGAGGCGCCCACGGCCGCCCAGCGCACTGCGGACGAGTCGCGGGGAAGGAGTGTGAGCACGATCGCCCCGATGAGCGGCAGGAAAATGATGAGGCTTAGGATCATGATTGCTGTTCGCGGCGCGCATCGCGCTCGCGGGTGAACCCGATGAAGTCGATGTCGCCGGGCGATCGCCCGAGGTCGGTCAACATCTGAGCGATCTCAGCGCAATGCTGCATGCCGTGGTTGGTTATGTGGAAGAGCGTCTCCCAGATGACCGCCTCAACGGCATCGCCCTTAAGCCGCCGAAAGCTGAAGACGCGCCGTAGCCCTGTGTCGTCGAGCCCATTCACGAAAGTGCGGAAATCCGCTTCAACGTCCCTCCAATGGGCAACGATGCTTTCGAGATTCGCGTATGCGCCGGGCGATAGAAACGAAGTCGGCGAGGCGCCCATTAAGCGCTGCGTCCAAAGATGCTCCCCGCCCATGGCGTGGACAAAGGTGCCGCCCAGGCTCCCGCTCGGAAAGGCCGTGGGGGCATAGAGTTCGGCCGGCGTGAGGCCGGCCGCCGCGGCCAGCAGCCGCGCGTTGCGCCAGTAGTTGTAGTCCACGATGGACTTGATCAACTCGATCACCTGGCGCCCCCGGAAACGAGGAAGTAGAGCAAGATCGCAACGACGCCCATTAGCATCACCAGACCGTAGGTGCGGGCAAACCCCGTCTGCAACTCGCGCAGCGTCGCCGAGAGTTCGGCCACCACTTTTCCAGCGCCGTTGACGACGCCGTCGATACCGCCCAGGTCGAAGATGCGCGCCAGAAAGCTTGCTCCGGCGTAGAACGGCTTGACGATGGCGGCGTTGTAGATTTCGTCGAGATACCACTTGCGGGAGGAGACGATGTAGAGCGGACCCAGGCGCTGAAGCGGATCGGGCTGCGCGCTGGAGTTGAAACGCCGATACAGAGCATAAGCGCCCGCCATCGCGACCAAGGTCAGGACAACGAAGAACGCGGCGATCCCGAGGTTGAGCGGCTCATGCGCCTCCTTGCCGACCACCGGCTCAAGCCAGTTGGCCAGCCAGGTCGAGCCTGGGAAGCCGGCCGGCAGGTTGAGCAATCCGGCAACTACCGCGAAGACCGCCAGCGCGATCAGCGGGATCGTCATCGACGGAGCCGACTCGACCGCATGCGCGGCCGCGTCAGTTCGGGGCTTGCCAAAGAAGACCAGGTAGATTTGGCGCCCGACGTAGAAGGCGGTGAAGGCGGCCGTAATCCCCAGCAAGACAAACGCGATTGGGAACCGCTGCCAGGCCGCCAGGATGATCTCGTCTTTTGACCAGAAACCAGCCAGTGGCGGAACACCCGCCAGGGCAAGACCGCCAATGATGAAGGTAATCGTCGTCAGGGGCATGCGGGCGCGCAGACCGCCCATATTGCGCATGTCCTGCGGATCCCCGCCGTGATGGCCCGTTGCATGGGCATGATGCTCCATCCCGTGAATGACGCTGCCGGCCGCGAGGAACAGCAGGGCCTTGAAGAACGCGTGGGTGAGCAGATGAAACTGACCGGCCACAAACGCGCCCAGCCCCACCCCAGCCACCATGAACCCAAGCTGGCTGACCGTTGAATAGGCCAGCACCTTTTTGATATCCCACTGGGTCAGGGCCGCGAAACCCGCCACAAACGCGGTGAGTGCGCCAACCACCGCGATGACTTGCATCGCAATCGGCGAATGTTCGAGGAACACATTCGCCCGGATCAGCATGTAGATGCCGGCCGTAACCATCGTGGCCGCATGGATCAGGGCCGAGACCGGGGTCGGGCCGGCCATGGCATCGGGCAACCACACAAACAACGGGAGCTGAGCGCTCTTGCCGGCTGCGCCCGCGAAGAGCAACAGAGTGATGACGGTAAGCACCGCCGCAGCCGCGCCTTTCATCGCCTCGGCCTTCTCAAACACCTCGCCAAAGCTGAGTGAGCCAAAGGTCACGAAGATCAGCAGCAGACCCAGCACAAACGCGACGTCGCCGATCCGGTTGACGACAAAGGCTTTCCGGCCTGCTTCGGCGTTCTTGACATTGGCGAACCAGAAGCCGATAAGGAGATAGGAGCACAGCCCAACCAGTTCCCAGCCGACGAACATGAGCAGAAAATTGTCGGCCATCACCAGGGTCAACATCGAAGCGACGAACAGGTTCAGGTAGACGAAGAAGCGCTGCGTGCGCGGGTCGCCCTTCATGTAGCCGATGCTGTATAGGTGAATCAACCCGCCGATCCCAGTGATGATCAGCATCATCATCGAACTCAGCGCGTCAATGCGGAAGCCATACGGCACATCGAGATTCGCGACCCGGATCCACGGCCCAAACTCGCCCGTCACGACGCGGTCGGGAAGGCCAGCAATCTGGGCGAAGAAGTAGACCGACAGGCCAAACGAAAGCGCCACCGCCACGGTGGCAATGATGCCGACCGCCCGCGCGCCAAGCTTCGCCCCCAACGCGGCGTTAATGATCATCGCGGCCAGCGGGATCAGGATCGGAAGCAGGATAAGCATTTGCATGTGATGGGGTCCCGATCAACCCTTGAGCGCGCTCAGGTCATCAACGTCGGTGCTCTTCTTTGACCGAAAGATGGCGACGATCAGAGCCAG
>JBKJQK010000207.1:0-11771 GCA_046594095.1 Anaerolineae bacterium
GATCTGTGAAGGCTTGCTCGGGAATGACGGTTTGTGGGTGGGATTGACGGTGCGCCGCGCGAGACTCCAGGATGGCGTCGGGATTTTCCGGGCATTACGTGTGGATTCCCGCATTCGCGGGAATGACGATCTGTGAAGGCTTGCGCGGGAATGACGGTTTGTGGGTGGGGTCGACGATGTGCCGCGCGAGACTCCGGGATGGTGTTGGGATTCGCCGGGCATTACGTGTGGATTCCCGCATTCGCGGGAATGACGGGCCGTGGGTGGGATTGACGGTGTGCTGCACGAGACTCTGGGATGGTGTTGGGATTCGCCGGGCATTACGCGTGGATTCCCGCATTCGCGGGAATGACGGTTTGTGGGTGTGGTTGACGATGCGCCGCGCGGTAATCCGGGCTGCTCGGGGACCGGCGTTCTAGGCTCATAGCTCACAGCTCACGGCTCAAAGCTGATGGCTCACGGCTCATAGCTCACGGCTCATAGCTCACGGCTCACAGCTCACGGCTCACGGCTCACGGCTAACAGCTAACAGCTAACAGCTAACAGCTAAAAGCTAAAAGCTCACAGCTTCCTGCCCGCCCGCATCGTGAGCAATAAGTCCAACCATGCCTGCATCCCAGCGCCGGACTTGGCTGAGACCTCCACGATGCGCATGCCGGGCCGCACGGCCAGGATGTTGGCGTGGGCGGCGGCCCGGTCGAACTCGCAGACTTCGGCCAGGTCCATCTTGGTGATCACGGCCACATCCGCCGAGTGAAACAGCGGCGGGTACTTGAGCGGTTTGTCCTCGCCCTCGGTCACACTCAGCAAGACCACCCGGGCGTCCTCGCCGAGGTCGTAGCTGGACGGGCAGACCAGGTTGCCGACGTTCTCGATGAAGAAGAACTCGAGCCCTCCCAGGTCAAAGCCCACCAGGTGGTCGGAGATCATCTGCGCCTCGAGGTGGCAGTCGCCACCCGTAACGATCTGGCGCACCGGCGCGCCGCTGCGGGCGAGGCGCCGGGCATCGTTGTCGGTCTGCAGGTCGCCGACCAGCGCGCCAACCGGATGGCCGGCCTCGCGCAGCATCCGCATCGTGCGCTCGAGCAGGGCGGTCTTGCCCGTGCCGGGGCTCGACACGAAGTTGAGCGTATACAACCCCGCGGCATGGAAGCGGGCGCGGAGTGCGGTGGCGAGCTGATCGTTCTTGTTCAGGACGCCCTGGCGGATTTCGAGGAGTCGGGTGGGCATGGGTCTAGTCGGTGTCGATCTCGATCGACTGAATGTCGAGCTCTTTGCCCTGGGTGACTTTCGCGCCAAGGGAACCGCAACTCGGGCAGGCGAAGCTCTGAATGCCGTCGAGGACGGTCTCGGTTGCGCAACGGTCGCAGACGATGATGACCGGCAGCTCCTCGATGACGAGCGTCGAGCCTTCGAGCAGGGTGTCCTGGGTGGCGATGGCGTAGCCGAACTCGAGCGCGTTGCGGACCACGCCGGCCAGCGCGCCCAGGCGCAGGTTCACCTGGGTCACTTTGCGGGCGCCGGCCTTCTCGGCCGCCTCGCTGGCCGATTCGACCAGCGCGTGGGCGATGGAGAGCTCGTGCACGCGGTGATTGTAATGGGGCCCCGCCCCTTACCGTGTCGTGATATCCGCCTGGCCGGTCATCCCGGGCAGCAACTTCAGGGTCGTTGGATCCAGCTTGATCAACACCGTGTAGAGCGCCGAGCCGCTCTGCGTGCCGGCGGACTGGGCCAGTACTGCGCTGACCTTGCCGGTGAATGGATCGTTATACGCCTTGAGGCGAATTGATGCGGTGGCGCCCACCTGCATCGACGCGACGTCGCCTTCCACCAGGTTGGTCGTCTTGAACTGGGGCGTGGAAACATCCGCCAGGGTAAAGGCGGCGCCGGCGGGCATGGCCCCCACGGTGACGTTGACGTCCTGCACGACGCAGTCGCACGGCGACACCAGGGTGGCCTTGCTCATGTTTGCGCGCGCCCGCTCGAGGGAGGCCCTGGTCTGGCTGCGCTGAAGCTCGGCGGTCTTGAGTTCGGTATCGGTCGGGCCGGCCTTCAGATCGTCCAGCTTCGCCTTGCTCGACGCCACCGACGCGCCTGCCTGGAGCAGGGGGGTCTGCGACACGGGCTGTTGCGCCTTGGCGTAGATGGCCCGGGCCGTCATCTGGCTCTCGAACGCGTTGCCATACGCGACCTCCTGCGACTTGCAGCCAGAGGCCTCGAGGCCATCCTTGGCGCCGCAAGCCCGGTCGCGGGTGAGCTGGACGGAAAGATACGACGCCCAGGCCGAATCCGCGTTTTGCCGGGCGGTCTCAATGTCCGTGGCGGCAGTCCCAACCTTGGTCGTATTGTAGCTGGCGTAGGCGGCGTTCAGGGCCGCCTCGGCCGCCGCGATCGCTTCCCTGATCGCCGCCACGTTTTGCGCCAACTGGTTCGCCTCGGTCAGGTCCAGCGAGAGTTGGGCGTCCGTGACCGCGTCTATGAGGGTCGTGTCGTCGACGGTGGCGAGAATGTCGCCCTTCTTCAGCGCCTGGCCCGGGCGGACATTGATGGCGGTGACCTTGCCGCTCTGCTCAAACCCCACCGACAGCGACGCGACGAGGGTGGCGATTTCTCCGCTGGTCGAGACGGATGCCTTCGCGGGCGTCGGGGTGACTGACACCCTCGGGGCGCCTGAGCTGCTCGGGGTCGCGGTCGGGACCCCCTGGGCTTGCTGCGACGCGCAGCCGGCCAGGCCGATCGCAAGGGCGAGCAGCAGCGCCCGGGCGGCTGGATAGAGTTTATTCGTTATCATGTCGTTTCTCGGCTAGAGCCTGTTATGGACTTTTTCCCGGACAATTCGGAGTATGGACCGACGTGGCTACCCTTCCGACGTATGTGACGACGAGTGGGCGCTTTGTGCGCCCTACCTGACGCTGATGGATTCGAACGCCCCGCAGCGAACCTACAAACTTTGAGAGGTTTTTAATGGGCTTCGATATGTCGTGCGGACCTGACGTCAATGGCGCTACTTGCCGAATGACTTTCCACCTTGGGCAGTGGTCTATCAGCAGACACAGCGCTGGATGAGCGCCCGAGTTTTCGAAGCGATGGTTCATGACGTGCGGGCATTGATTCGAGTTTTGCTCGCGGGAAGGAATCCCGAACCAAGCGCGGCGATCATGGATGCAAGAACCATCCAGTCAACGCCAGAAAGTGGCGCGCAAGGGGCATATGATGGCGCGAAGCGGAAAAGGGCCGAAAAGTGCATGTCCCAGTGGATACATTGGGTAACTTGGTGGCGGCATGTGTGCCTCCGGCTAACGAACAGGAGCGAGAATAAGTTGAAGAGCTTGCGCGCCCGGTTCAGATCGAGACGGGCGATTCTGTTGAGCTTGCTTATGTTGATCAGGGCTATTCAGGCGAACGCGCCGAACAAGCCGCAGCGCAATACGGCATCAGGCTTGAAGTTGTCAAACTGCCTGAGGCCAAGCGTGGCTTCATACTCCTACCGCGACGATGGGTCGTCGAGCGCACCTTCGCGTGGTTGGCGCGCTTCCGACGGCTGGCTCGCGACTACGAACGCCTGGACAAAACCCTCAAGAGCTTGCACTTCATCACTGCCGTCATTTTGATGCTCGCCCAGGTTTTTGCGCTGGGAAGTGCATAACAGACTTTAGCGCTGTCGCGCAAAAAAGTTGTTTAGAACGCGTGTGCGTCTTGTGTTTTCGACTTGAGAGAGATCGGAAGCTGAATACAAAATACGGCAGGCGCAAACACAAACTGAACATCCAGGCGCTACAACATGAGCATAATCTTAGTGCGCGCCGTTGAACAAGCACACATGCCCAAGACCATTCTGACCGTCGACGACAAAGAGAACGTGCGAACCCTGATTCGGGAGTATCTGACCGAAGAGGGGTTCCGCGTCGTCACGGCTGAAAATGGCCAGGTGGCCTTGTTTGTGGCGCGCTAGGAGAAGCCCGATCTGATCCTACTTGACCTGATGATGCCCGAAATGGATGGCACGACCTTCATCCGGAGCTACTGGCGCGAGAGCGACACCCCCATCATCGTCCTGACCGCCAAGCTCGAGGAATCGGACACGGTGCTTGGGCTGGAACTCGGCGCCGACGACTACATCATCAAGCCCTTCAGCATACGCGAGTTGCTGGCCCGGATCCATGCGGTGTTGCGCCGGGTGGCCCCTGCCGCGCGCCCCAATCAAATTTTGCGGGTGCGGGATGTGAGCCTCGATCGCGAGACCCGCGGTGTGACCGTCGGCACCGCAGATATCCGGCTGACTCCCTCAGAGTTCGAATTGCTGGCGATCATGATGGCCTCGCTCGGGCGGGTGTTCACCCGCGCGGATTTGCTGGAAACGACCCAGGGGACGTATTTCGAAGGCATCGCCCGCACGATCAACTTCCACATTCGAAATCTGCGGGCCAAGATCGAGCCCGATCCGGCCCAACTGCGCTACATCGAGACGGTCTTTGGCGTCGGCTACCGTTTCGCGGGTAAGTGACATGCCACGCACCATCACCACCCGGCTCATCCTGGCCTTTCTGCTCGTCAGCATCACCGGAGTGGCTTTGGCGGCCGGAATATCGTACTGGCTCACCCAGCGCGAGTTCATGCAGCTTTTCTTTGACCAGACCCGTGACCGGTATGTCACTGAGGCCAGCCAGTATTACCAGAACACCGGGTCATGGCTGGGCGTCGAGACCGGATTTCGGTCGCGCAATCAGGAGCCCCGGGGCGAACGGTCCGAGCCTAACCCAGGCGCTAACCCCAACCTGCCGCCCTCGAATCGCCCGAACCCGCGCCAGTTCCTGTCCTATTTTGCGCTGGCAGATCAGGCCGGGCGGGTTCTGGTTGGCGCAACCGACGTTCCCTCCGGAACGATCGTGAGCGCCGCCCAGCTCTCGGACGGCACACCGGTCGAAGTCAACGGCGAACGGGTGGGGACGGTGGTCGCGGCCGGCGCTCCGCCACTCGGGCCGCTCGAGGAGAGCTGCCTCAACCGCACCAATCGCGCGCTGCTTTATGCCGCAGGCGGCGCTGCAGTGCTGGCCTTGTTGCTGGGGATTGTGCTGGCCCGCACGCTGACGAAGCCACTGCGCGCCATGACAGTGGCGATTCGGGCGATGGCGGCCGGCGATCTCAAGCAGTCGGTCAAGGTGACATCGGCCGACGAGTTGGGCGAACTGGCGGCGGCGTTCAATCACATGAGCGCCGATCTGGCCCGGCTGACCCAGTCTCGGCGATAGATGACGGCGGATATCGCCCACGACTTGCGCACCCCGCTAACCGTGATCGGCGGCTATGTCGAGTCGATGCGCGACGGCGTCCTAAAGCCGACTCCGGAGCGCCTGGCCATTGTGGGTGGCGAAGTGCAGCACCTGCAGCGGCTGGTGAATGATCTCGGCACCCTTGCCCAGGCGGAGGGTGGCGATCTTCGGCTAAACCTCGAGTCCGTGTCGGCCGATGCGCTATTGCGGACGATTGCCCGAACCTATCAGCCGCTTGCGGATAGGCAGCGCATTACGTTGACGATCGACGCGTCGGGCGAGCTGCCGAAGCTTAAGGCCGACTTCGACCGGCTCGCCCAGGTGTTTGGGAACCTGGTGACCAACGCCCTGCGACATACAACGCACGGCGGGGTAATCGCCCTTGGCGCGCAGCGCGAGGGCGAGCGGGTCGTGTTGACCGTAACGGACAGTGGCGAGGGAATTGCCCCTGACGATTTGCCGCGCGTTTTTGACCGCTTCTATCGGGGTGACAAGGCTCGGACCACCCATGGCGAGTCGGGTCTGGGTCTGGCGATCGCCAAGTCGATTGTCGAAATGCATGGCGGCGCGATCGCAGCCGAGAGCCAGCCTGGCTAGGGCACGACCATGCGGGTGACGCTGCCCGTGGCGTGAAAAATTCCGGAAGCGATCCGTGATCGTAGTAACTATGATATAAACTACGATCATGAAAACCGTTGCGCTCAGCGCCACTCTCATCGAACACTGGCTGCGCGAGCAGCACATCGTCTCACTGGCCCAGGCTGCGCGCGAGACCGGGGTCTCGCTGCAAACCCTGTCATCCGCCGTCAGCAGCGGGCGCGTGCCTGCGTTGAACATGCCGGACAAACGCCGATATGTGCAGCTTGACGTTGTGCGCCGGTACTTCGAGCGGGATTCCGGTCTCGAGAAAGCGCTTGCGTCGGGATTGATCCTGGAGATCAAGCGCAACACCCGGCTCAAGCCCTATCCGCATAAGGCCAAGGTTCACGGGAAACTCGTTTCCCAGACACTGATCGAGGACCGAGGCAGACTGTGATTGATTTCTTTGATTCCAGTGCCCTGCTAAAACGGTACATTGAGGAGCCTGGGTCAGCAAAGGTGGATGCGCTGCTTGGGGCGGATGCCGAATGCGCCGTGTCTGCGATCACTCATACCGAGGTCGCGTGCGCGCTTGTGGGCCGAGTGAGGGGCGCCACCCAGTTGCTGGAACAACTTGCCGAGGATCTGAAGGCGGTATTCCACGTCAGGATCAACGATGAGATCATCGCGATCTCTGTCGCGCTGGGCGTCAAGCATCGCCTGCGCGGGTGTGACGCGCTGCAATTGGCCGCCGCAGTCGCGCTAAAAAAGGCAACCGGCCGGCCGGTGCGCTTCATTTCCGCCGACGAAGACCTCAACCGGGCCGCGCGGGTTGAGGACCTGAGTGTCCTCGATCCTAGCCGCGGATGAAATAGACGATCGACACCAGGATGCCGATGACGACCACGACGGCCCGAAGTGTTTCGGGCTTGATCCGGCCAGCCAGGCGCCCGCCCAGCGCGCCGCCGGCGATGGCGCCGACTGCCATCACCGCCGCCGCCAGCCAGACCACCTGACCCGAGAACAGGAAGAAGAGGGCGGCCGCGACATTGACGCAGAACGCGACCGCCTGTTTGAGCGCGTTGAGGCGGGTCAGGGTGTCATCGATGACGAGGCCCAGCACCGCCAGAACGATGACGCTCAGACCGGCGCCGAAGTAACCGCCATAGACCGAGGCGAGGAAAATCGGAACGATCACCCATGCGTCGCTGCGCTTCACCTGGTGGGCCTGGCGGGCGACGATCCACTTGCGCAGATGTCCCTTCGCGGCCAGCAGGACGGAGGCCAGCAGAATCAGAAACGGGATGATCTGCCGGAACATCCGCTCGCCCGTGTTGAGCAACAAGAAACCGCCCACGATGCCGCCGGCGACCGCCACGGGCGCCAGGAGGATCAGGCGGTGGCGCTGCGGCTTGAGGTCGTTCCACTGTGCGAAAGTTGCGCTGAGATAGCCGGGGGAGAGGGCCACGGTATTGGTGACGCTGGCGGCGACCGCAGGAACGCCGACAAACGCCAGCGCGGGGAAGGAGATCAGGGTTCCGCCGCCGGCGATGGCGTTGACGGCGCCCGCGATCATGGCCGCCAGGGCGATCAGGGCGAGTTGGGGGATATCGAGGGGAACGCTGATGATGGCCTCCGGAGCGGGACGATGGGCGCAACTATATCGCCACTTCGCGGCGCGATCGTACTTAGCGTTGATAACGTTGATAGGGTTGGTAAGGTGGGTAAGGTGAGTAAGGTGGGTAAGGTAGTAACGGTTACGAACCTGACCAAACCTTACCCGCCTGCCCCACCTTATTCACCTGACCAAACTTTACCGCCCATATACTCCGACGCGTGTCAATTCCCGATCTTCAAACCGCGATGGATCTCCTGCGCGAGGCCGAGGGCCGCAACCCCGGGCCGTGGGTAGCCAATTCGATCAACGTCGGCCGGGCGGCGCAATTCATTGCCGAACACGTCCCGCATCTTGATCCGCAAAGGGTCTATATCCTGGGCCTCCTGCACGACATCGGCCGGCGCGAAGGCGTGACGGGGATGCGGCATGTGATTGATGGCTATCGGTTTCTCAACGGGCTTGGATACCCGGACGCCGCCCGGATCGCGCTCACCCATTCTTTTCCGCTCCAGGAGGCCCGGGCTGTGTTTGGCGCGTGGGACTGCCCGCCCGGAGACTTCGACGAGATGGAGCGCGCGCTGCTGGCCCTGACCTACATCGATGAGGATCGGCTGTTGCAGTTGTGCGACTCGCTGGCCATGGCCGAAGGATTTTGGCTGACGGAGAAACGTCTCGTCGATGTGTTTATGCGTTATGGCAAGAACGGCGTGGATCCGCGCGTGCACGCCAAGTTTCTGGCCTACTTCGATCTGCTGCGGCATTTTGATGCTCTGATCGGTCGCTCGATCTATTTGGTGCTGCCGGGTGTTGTTGAGACGACTTTCTGTTTGTAGGTCTGGTCGCCGTCCTGGGGGTAAGACACCTGGCCGTAACCGCAAGTCCGGCCAACTGGGCAGGTTTATCTGTCCACCTGGCGGATGCGCCAGGAAAGTCAATCGGGCACAACGATGGGAACGCAACGGTCGACGGCATATATGGTCGCCATTGCGCAGGCGCATCATGTTCAATCGTCAGGCTCGTCCGCTCGTTTTCGTGGCGTCATTGTGCGCGGCCGTCGCCCTAATGGGGCCGGCCTCGCTAATCGCCTCCCAGCTAATTCCGGCGCCAGAGCGACTGATAGGGGCCCCGGTCACAGACACGGTCACGCCGACCGACACTTCGACCGCCACGTCGACGCCCACTTCGACGGCAACCCCTTCCGAGTTGTTCGCGTATCTCCCAGTCGTGATGGCGGTTCCGATGTCGACGCCAACGCCGACGGCCACTCAAACGCCGGCCGTGTGCGGGGTCGCGACCGTCGCCGCGTACACCCGGATTCCGGACGGCAATCTGGCCGGGATCTGTGTGCCGATCCCGTATCTGGGAAGCGGCACAATCACCACGATCTCCTTGCGCACGACGATGTCGCATACCTGGATCGGCGACCTGAAGCTGTGGCTGGTCAATCCGGCCAGCCAGTCGCTGGTGCTGATGATGCGGCCGGGCGCGCCGGGCGCCAGCCTGGGACGCAGCGCAGACCTGTCGCAGAACAATCCGATCACCTTCACCGACGCCGGGCAGGCCAGCGCCGAGGCGATGGGGCTTGGGTTGACGGCGACCCAGGTGGTGTGCCAGCAGAACGGAGTATGTCGGTTCGTGCCAAACCAAGATGGCCAACCCTCAACCTACGCCAACTTCTCAGGCTTCGTGGGCCAGAACCCGAGCGGAACCTGGCAGTTCTGCGCCTCGGATGCGGATACCGACGACCTTGGGGCGATCTTCTCGGTGGCGCTGGACATGACGTGCAGCCCGCCGCCGACCGCAACGCCGACGCCAAGCCAAACCCCGACCGCAACGCCGACGCCAAGCCAAACCCCGACCGCGACGCCGTCTCCGTCCGCGACCGCCACTCCAACCACGACGCCGACTTCAACCACAACGCCGACGGCGACGGCCACGTTGACGCCGACCGCGACCGAGACGCCCAACGGCACGCTCACGGCCACCCCGACGGCAACGCCGTCTCCGACCGCGACCTCCACCTCGATTCCGGCTCTGTGCGGGGTCGCGACCGCGGCCAGCTATACCCGCGTCCCCGACGCCAACGCGTCTGGCGTGTGCGTGCCGATCCCCTATTTGGGCAGCGGCGCGATCACGACGATGTCGTTGCGGGCCCAGATGTCGACGACCTGGATCGGCGACTTGAAGCTGTGGCTGATCAATCCGGCCAGCCAGTCGCTGGTGTTGATGATGCGGCCGGGCGCGCCGGCGGCGAGCCTGGGGAACGGGGCTGATCTGTCGCAAAACTATCCGATCACCTTCACCGACGCGGGGCAGGCCAGCGCCGAGGCGATGGGGACTGGGTTGACCGCAACCCAGTATGTCTGCCAGCAGAACGGGGTGTGCCGGTTCGTGCCGAATGCTGATGGCCAACCCTCAACCTTCGCCAATTTCTCGGGATTTGCGGGCCAGAATCCAAGCGGGACATGGCAGTTCTGCGCGTCAGACTCGGACTCGGGCGATCTTGCGGCGATCTTCTCGATTGCGCTGGACATGGCCTGTGGGCCGACCCCGACGCCAACGCCGACCCGGACGGCGACGCAGACACCGACCGTGACGCCAACCGCAACGACAACCCCGACCGGCACCCCGACGCCGACGACAACCCCGACCCGGACGTCAACCAATACACCCACACCCACGCCGACGCGCACACCCACACGCACACCGACCCTGGTGCCGACACCCAACGGGATCTGGGGGTATGTGATGATTTCGTCTGTCAAGACCGCCGGGATCGGTGTCGAATTGCGGGACTGTCCCATCGCGGGCGGCGCTTGCTCATCCGCGGGAACATCGACGACTGACGGGCAAGGGCGCTACTTATTCGGGGCAAAACCTACCCTAGCTGCGGGAAGATACTACTACGTGCGTTATACGCATTCAGGCGGGGCGCTGTGCGATACCCGCATGTTTTACTATGGAACGTCCAGCATCACTTCGTATCCGATCGCGGGCGCCGCGATCCATCACGATAATTTTGACATTGCGCCCATCTTCCAGGTCAGTCCGGCCTTTGGCGCTTCGATCGGATTGCCGGCGACATTTTCGTGGCAGCGTCGCGTGCTGGATACCAGCCTCGTGCCAGTCGATGACGTTGCCTTGGCCATCTTCGACCCAAGCCCAACGGGGACCGCTTACTACGAATCGGCGCCTCAGGGTGATGTCACAAGCTATCTGGTGAAGTCCGGCGCGCTGGGCGCGGCGTTTACACCCGGACTATATGGATGGAGCAACGTCGCGTACGTTCACATCGGCGATGGCGCGATTGGCGAATCTTGCTACTCCGAGGTCACGTTTACATCTGTTCTCGCGCCCGAGGGCGGCGCGCCGAAGCTGCCGCAAGTCCGCTCACCTCAGCTTGAGCAGAAGCTGTTCGATGCTGACAACGTGCGGGTACCATATCCTGCGCCTTAGCCCGCCCGACAGAACGCTGCGGGCGCTACCTGCTATTACAGCGTTGTCCTGCTCAACTCCCCAGGCGCGGCGGCGGTAGCTCTGGACGTCCCGGATGCGCGCATTCAATTGCTTTGCGACAAGCTGGCGGACTCGCCGACCGTGAGTTCATGCCGTCGGCCCCAAACTATCGGAAGGACCTGAACATCGTGGTCGAGGCGCCCGACGGCAACTTTGTTGCGTATTGCGGAATGTGGCTCCAGCCCGAGCGCGCCCTCGCCTATGTCGAGCCGGTGGCCACCGACCCGGCTTACCGCCGGATGGGCCTGGGTGCAGCGGCCGTGCTCGAGGGCATCCGGCGCTGTGGCGAATGCGGGGCAACCGAGGCCTGGGTCGGGTCGACGCAGCAGTATTACCAGTCACTTGGCTTCCAGCTGGCCTACGCGAGTTCGGTCTGGCGCCGGGAGTCGGCGTAGCTTCGTAAAGGTCGGGAGTGGTGTTTGACCGCGCACCTGCGCCTGCCACTACGTTGAACTGAAAAAAAACGCAGGGTCATTGCGTAGCGCCGCATCTGCCTGTATCCTGTGCACTTCCGAGTGGGTTTGGTTACGCGGAGTCAGTGGATGCCGGTCCAAGGAGATTGTGTGTCGATCATCGCCAACATCGTCGTCGGTCTTATCGCGATCGTTCATGTCTACATCCTCGTTCTCGAGATGTTCCTATGGGATAAGCCGCCGGGTCTGCGCGCATTTAGGCAATCCCCCGAACACGCGGCCATTTCAAAGAAGCTGGCCGCCAATCAGGGCCTCTACAACGGTTTTCTGGCAGCCGGTTTGGTTTGGGGCCTGATCCTTGGCCCGGCTGGCGGG
>JBKJQK010000161.1:0-3437 GCA_046594095.1 Anaerolineae bacterium
GAATCCTCTGCGCCCGGGGCCATTTTTGGCCACAAAGAAGACCCAATCGCGCTTGCGATCAGGCCTCAGGAGTCGTATCCCTGGCGCATGGTGTGGTTGTTTTGCCAGTGTTCTGGCGAGAGGATTTTAGCACACGCGAGCGGCTCGTCGCACTCGGCGACGGCCATGACCAGGCGCTGCCGCGCCGGGAGTAGAATAATGTCCTTTATGTTACGCGCTTCAATGAGCAGACTCTTCGCCCGCCGGCGAACCTCCGTCCGCGATAAGCAGACGCTTTCCACCCGCGCCCCTTAGCCCGGGAACATGACGCGCCTCAGCGCGCAATCTCGCCACAGTGCCACCCCAGGCGCACGCCGCCTGATGCGGTCAAGCTTGAATCGTCTGATTCGTTCGAAAACCCAAGAGGATCCTTCCACATGCGCACAAACACCCTGTCCGGGGCCGCCGCCACATTCGACACCGGTAGTGGCGGCAGCGCCAGGCTCTACCGGCTCGACTACCTCACCAAGACCGGAATCGGAGATGTGAACTGGCTTCCGTTCAGCATCAAGGTGATGCTCGAACAAGCGCTTCGCCAGTGTGACGGCTTCGAAATCACCGAGGCCGACGTGGCGCGCCTGGCCCGCTGGGACGCCAAAAATGTGGGCCAGAACGAGCTGCCATTCAAGCCGGCCAGAGTCATCCTGCAAGACTTCAGCGGGGTGCCCTGTCTGGTTGATCTTGCCGCGATGCGATCTGCCCTGGCGCGCCTGGGCGCGGATCCCCGCAAAGTGAACCCACTCGTGCCCGTTGACATGGTCATCGACCATTCTGTGCAGGTGGACTTCTTTGGGTCACGCGGCGCGTATGCGCAAAACCTCGAGAAGGAATTCGAGCGGAATGGCGAGCGTTACCAGTTCTCGCGCTGGGGGCAGCACGCCTTCGACAACTTTGGGGTGGTGCCGCCAGGGACTGGAATCATCCACCAGGTGAATCTGGAGTACCTGGCCAAAGTGACAATGCTCAAGGGCGGCGTGGCTTTTCCAGACACCCTGGTCGGCACGGATAGCCACACCACCATGATCAACGGCCTGGGCGTCGTTGGCTGGGGGGTGGGCGGCATCGAGGCCGAAGCGGTGATGGTCGGCCAACCCCTGTATATCGTCACGCCCGAAGTCATTGGCTTCAAGGTGCGCGGCGCCCTCCGGGAAGGCGTCACCGCCACTGACTTGACCCTGACAGTTGTGCAGATGTTGCGCAAAAAGGGCGTGGTCGAGAAGTTCGTCGAATTCTACGGCACCGGACTCAGCAGCATGACGCTGGCCGACCGGGCCACAATTGCCAATATGGCGCCGGAATACGGGGCGACGATGGGCTTCTTTCCGATCGACGCCGAGACCCTCCGTTATATGCGCGGCACAGGGCGTGTCGCCGAGGCGGACCTGACCGAACGCTACGCCAAAGAACAGGGCATGTTCCGCACAGACGAGGCCCCCGATCCCGTATTCACCGATACGCTGGAGCTGGACCTGGACACGGTTGAACCGTCCGTGGCCGGGCCAAAGCGTCCGCAGGACCGGGTCGCGCTCAAGGACGTCAAAAAGCAATTCCTGGGCGCGCTTACGGCGCCGACAAAGGACCGCGGGTTTGGGCTCAAAGAAGAAGACCTGGCCAAGACTGCCCATCTCAGCGACGGCGGGACCGATATCGAGCTCGCCCACGGCGCGCTGGTCATCGCGGCGATCACGAGCTGCACCAACACGAGCAATCCAAGCGTCATGCTCGGCGCGGGGCTCCTTGCGCGCAAGGCAGTCGCGCGCGGCCTGCGCGTGCCGGCCTATGTCAAGACGTCACTGGCGCCTGGCTCAAAGGTTGTGACCGAGTACTTGCGCGACGCGGACCTGATCGAACCGCTGGAGGCGCTGGGATTCCACGTCGTTGGCTACGGATGCACCACCTGCATCGGAAACAGCGGGCCCCTCCCCCAGCGCGTGGCCGCCGCAGTCCAATCCTCCAACATCGTCACCAGCGCCGTGATCAGCGGAAACCGCAACTTCGAAGGGCGCGTTCATCCGCTGGTGAAGGCCAACTACCTGGCTTCGCCGCCCCTGGTTGTTGCGTATGCGCTGGCCGGGCGAACCGACATCGACCTGACAACCGAGGCCCTTGGCACGGGCAAAGACGGCCAGCCGGTCTACCTGAAGGACATCTGGCCGACCCAGGCCGAAATCAGCGAAGCCACGGCCGCTCACATCCGTCCCGACATGTTTATCAGCCAATACGCTCATGCGCGCGAAGGCACCGAGGCCTGGCAAAAAATCACGGGCGCTGAAGGCGATCTGTACGCCTGGGACGACACGAGCACGTATATCCAGGAGCCGCCCTACTTCGACGGCTTCAGCCTGGACCTACCAGAGATCAAACCGATCGAAGGCGCCATGGTCCTCGGCCTTTTCGGCGATTCAATCACCACCGACCACATCTCACCCGCCGGCGACATCGCCCTGAACAGCCCGGCTGGCGCGTGGTTGAGTGAGCGCGGCGTGCAGAAAGACGACTTTAACCAGTACGGGACCCGCCGCGGAAACGACAAGATCATGACCCGCGGCACCTTCGCTAACATCCGGCTGAAAAACCTCCTGGTCCCAGGCGTGGAGGGCGGGGTTACGGTCTATCACCCGACCGGCGAGGTCATGCCCATCTTTGACGCGGCGATGCGTTACAAGACCGATGGAACGCAACTGGTGGTGTTGGCGGGCAAGGAGTATGGCACCGGATCCAGCCGCGATTGGGCTGCCAAAGGCTCGTCGTTGCTGGGCGTTCGGGCGGTGATTGCCGAGAGCTACGAGCGCATTCACCGGAACAACCTCGTCGGCATGGGAGTACTGCCGCTTCAGTTTCTGCCGGGGCAAAACGCCGAATCGCTTGGCCTGACTGGAAAGGAACGCTTTGCGATTGCGGTGAGCGCGGACGTAAAGGCACGTGAGACGCTTGTGGTCCAGGCCACCCGGGGGGACCAGTCGACGTTCTCCTTCCAGGCAATCGCCCGGCTCGATACGCCAGTCGAAGTCAACTACTACAAGAACGGCGGGATTCTGCAGACGGTATTGCGAAATATGGTGAAGGCTGGTTAAACCAAATCGCGAGGCATGGGTGCTCCGCGCGGGCAAGGCCGGGACGGATCACCATGAAAGACTAAAGCCCGATTCCGAGAGCCTTGATCAGGAATGCGCTGAGGGCGATCATCACGGCAAGTGAGCCGATAACGGCGAGGGCAACCGGCCGGCCAACTTTGCGGACCAGGCCAATGTCCACCCCCAGCCCGAGGCCTGCCATCGCCGCGACGGTCAGGAGCCGGCTCACCTCGCGGACGGGATCAGCGACCACGGCGGGGAGGATGCCGGTTGAACGCGCGATCGCCAATAAGGCAAACCCGATAATGAACCACGGCACGTAGG
>JBKJQK010000365.1:0-2607 GCA_046594095.1 Anaerolineae bacterium
CAAGCGCGTGGCGGTCAAAAAGATGCGTATACGGATCAGCGCGTTCGCGGGAATGACGACAGCTCAGTCAGCGCGTCGCGCTTCACGTCACCTGATATCCACAGTAGCTGCGAAAGAATCGGGGTGATTGCGCGTCCGCTGCGACGGCGTTTGACAAGTTAATTCAATGACGCCGCCTAACGTTGACGTCGACGTCAACGTGAACGTCGCGCCTGTCGTGTTGCGCAAAAAGGCGGCGTGGAGGGCACCCCCTCTGCGCCGCCTGAAATCGGTTATCGCGTAACGCCTACCGCGGCCGCTCGCCGAGGGTGACTTTGAGATCCTGGGCCTTGCCGCCTCGGACGATGCTCAGGGTCACCGTCTCGCCGGACCTGGCCGAGGACAGCATCGTCCCGATCAGCGAATCCGGGTCCCTGATCGACTTGCCGTTAAAGGCAGTGATGATGTCGCCGACCTTGAGCCCGGCCTTCTCGCCGGCCTCGCCCGTCACCAGGCTGGACACGATCGCGCCCTGCTTCACTCCGCCGGCCTGATCCGATGGCGCGTCTACCGGCCCGAGCGAAGCGCCCAGATACGGGTAGCTGGCCTGGCCCGATTCGATCAACTGTGTGGCGACCCGCTTGACCGTGTTGACCGGGACGGCAAAGCCGACCCCCGAGTTGGAGGCCTGCCCGCCCAGCCCGCCGGCCGAGTTGCTGGTCCGGATCGCTGAGTTGACCCCAACCACGCGCCCGCGCATGTCGAACAGCGGCCCGCCCGAGTTACCCGGGTTAATGGCCGCGTCGGTCTGGATGATCTCGGGGTTGCTGAACCCGGGCGAGTTGGCGTCGGCGCCCTCGCGCAACGTGCGGCCCACCGCGCTGACGATGCCGGTGGTCATCGAGCCTTCCAGCCCGAATGGGTTCCCCAGCGCGATCACTTTCTGGCCGGGCTTGAGGTTCGATGAGTCGCCCAGTTCAACCGGCACAAGCTGGCTGTCGGGAACGTCAACCTTGATCACGGCCAGGTCGCCGTAGGTGTCCGTGCCCACGATCTTGGCCCGCGCGACCGTGCCGTCCGAGAATCTCACGCTGACCTGACTGGCGCCGGCCACCACGTGGTTGTTTGTGACAATGTTGCCCTTCCTGTCAAAGACGAAGCCGGAGCCGCTGCCGGAGCTGGCGGGAACGTTGCGAGTGGTCGAGTTGGTCGTCACCTGGATGAAGACAACCGAGGGATTCAGACGCTGATACAAGTTGATCAGGACCTTCTCTTCCTGGTCAAATGAAGCCCGCTCCGAATCCGGAATCGCGGTGGGTGTGGGGGCGAAGCCCTGACCCGCGGACGGCAACGGCGCCTGGCCGCCGCCCTGGGCCGGCGCGCCGGATGGCGGCGATTGCGGCGCACCTGATGGCGCCGGTCGCGCGACGGTCGGTGTCGCGATCAGGTTGTTTAAAAACTCCGGCGCGCGGAGGGAGACACCGCAGGCAATGCTCGGCAGCAGGATCAGGGAAAGGCCAAGCGCGGCAACGAAACGTTTGTGACTCATAATTCCTCTGGTTGAATGCAGGTATTGTCGCCCCAATTCCATGGCGTGCCGTGAAATGAGATTCTTTGACCCATACAGACCTATAATGCCACGACTTTAGGGGAGACTGAGTCGGTCATAAACCCTCGCCAGCATGCAGCCCGTTTCGCCACGCCCGCCTGACCCCACCCTTCCCGAAGCGCCAAATCCAAGCTCTGTCGGGCCACGATTGGCACCCGACGCCCTGGAACAGCATGATCGCTGGCGCCGGATCTGGGCCCTCTTCACCTCCGATTGGCTCCTGGTTCCAGCCTGTATTGCGGCGGCGGTGGGCATCATTGCCGTTTTTGTTCTCCCCCAGATGCCGGCCGATGGGCAGCAAGACGCGCTTGCGTTCAGCCAGTGGCAGGCCCACGCTCGCGACATTGCGGGTGGCGCATATGCCTTCTTGTCGGATCTCGGTTTGTTCGCGGCATTTCGGGCGGGCTGGTTCTGGCTGGCACTGGCGGGGTTGGGAAGCCTCAGCGCAATCCGGCTTGCTGATCGCGTCCGCCAACTCGTCCGGCCTTCGCTCACGCTTGAGGACGAGATCAGGCTGCGGGTGACGGAGAGCGGCCCATCCATCGATCAGATCACCCAGCGTTTGCGGGCGGCGCGCTACCGCGTGCGGGCCTTGCCTTCTGGCGTGTCCGACACGCCGCTTGAGTTGAGCGCTGATCGCGGACCGCTGGCCGCCGTCGTCGCTGCGGGTCTGCACGCGGGGCTGTTGCTCCTGGCGCTTGGCGCCGCCTTGAACGGACTGCGCGGTTGGGAGCTGACCCGCCGCCAGATCGACACCGGGGCCAAGATCGCCCTCGGCGCGGCAAGTCCGGCTTCGACCCTCTCCCTGGTGTCCGTCGACGCTGAGCGCGGTCTGGCCAGCTTGCGCCTCAACGACGCGACGGTGGTGGTTGCGGCGGGCGGCCCGCCGGGAAACGCATATGGCTTCAGCGCCCGGATGCTCGAGCTCACCCCGAAATACCGGTTGACGGCGTTTGACGCGGCCGGCAATCCGCTGACTGTCACGGTCTCCAACTTCGCCCCCCCGGACACTTCGGTGA
>JBKJQK010000547.1:0-4253 GCA_046594095.1 Anaerolineae bacterium
CTGCGGCCGGCGACCGCATCCACGAGCTCGCCGAAGCGCCGGTCGCCCGCTGCGCGCAGGCAGTCCCGCGCCAGGGTTCGCGCGAGTAACTGTCGAACCTCATCTTCGATCCGCTCGCGCTCGCGCAGATTGATCTGGCCGGTGTCCCGCAGATGACGGCGATGCGCGTCAAGGGCATCGACAACCTCGGCGATCCCGCGCCGTTCGGCGGCGACCGTCTTGAGGATCGGCGGGCGCCATTCGTCCGGCGGGGTGGGCGCGACCGGCGCGGTTGCCCCGGTGGCCATACCGCCTGGACCGTGATGGCCGGGGGCCATACCACCGGGCTGGCGCTGCTTCATCGTATTCCCAACGTCGAGCATGACTTTGAGCGCATTGGCCGTCTTGTCCGCGCCATCGCGATCTGCTTTGTTCACCACAAATACGTCGGCGATCTCAAGGATGCCGGCCTTGAAGGCCTGAATCTCGTCGCCCAGCCCGGGCGCCTCGATGACAATGACGGTATGCGCCGTGCGGACGATGTCGATCTCCGCCTGGCCCGCCCCCACCGTCTCCACGAAGATGACCTCGGCCCCATAGGCGTCCAGGGCGCGGACCGCGTCGCTGGTTGCGACGGCCAGACCGCCCACGCTGCCCCGGCTGGCCATGCTGCGCACAAACACACCCGGATCGGCGATGTGCTCCATCATCCGGATCCGGTCGCCAAGGAGCGCGCCTCCGCTGAATGGAGACGTGGGATCAATCGAAATGATGCCGACGGTCCGTCCGCGCAGGCGCTCTTCGGCTGCCAGGGCCGAGACGAGGGTGCTTTTGCCGGTGCCGGGCGCGCCCGTCACGCCGATAATGTGGGCGCGGCCCGTCCGGGAAAACAAAGCCGCCATGGCCGGGCGGGCAAGCGGGCTCTCACTCTCGATCCAGCTGATGAGACGGGCCAGCGCCCGCCGATCGCCGCCGGCCACCCGGGCGGCCAGCTCGGCCGAGCCGGAGTCGTCCACGCTCATCGGTGATCGGCGCCGCGAGCGGCGATTTCGGCCCGGATGAAATCGGCAATATCCCGGGTGGCGCTTCCCGGTCCAAAGACACCTCGAAAACCGAGGCGCTTGATCTCAGGCACATCTTCGTCCGGAAAGATGCCTCCGGCGAATAGCAGAATGTCATCGCGACCTTCGTTGCGGAGCAACTGGACGATGCGCGGAAAAAGCGCCATGTGCGCGTTGGAAAGAATCGACAGGCCGATGCAGTCGACGTCTTCCTGCAGAGCGGCTTCAACGACCATCTCCGGCGTCTGGCGAAGGCCGGAGTAGATCACCTCCATCCCCGCGTCGCGCAGCGCGCGAGCCACGACCTTGGCGCCCCGGTCGTGGCCGTCAAGGCCGGGTTTGGCGATTAAAACTCGGATTTTTGGTTCTGTCATGTTTTGTCAGGCGGACCGCAGACCGCGGTCATAGAATCACCGGCTCCTGATACACCCCGAACACGCCCCTCAGCACGTCCATCATCTCTTGCAGCGTCGCCATGGCGGTCACGGCGTTAATCAGAAACGGCATGAGGTTGGCGTCGCCCCGGGCGGCGGCCCGCAGCGCCTCAAGGCGGGCGTGGACCGCCTCATTGTCGCGCTCGGCCTTCACCCGCGCAAGCCGGGCCATCTGGCGGCGCTCGCCGTCGCGGTCCATCTTCAGCAGCGGGACCTTGACCGGCGCGCTGTCCGTGTAGTCGTTCACGCCAACGATGATCCGGCGCCGGTCCTCGATTTCGCGCTGGTACTGGGCGGCGCTGTCGGCGATCTCCCTCTGAAAATAACCGCGCTCGATTGCGGGCAGCACCCCTCCCAATGCCGCGATCTCGCCAAACATGCGGTATGCCTCCCGCTCGAGACGCGCAGTGAGGGCCTCGACAAAGTAGCTCCCGCCCAAAGGATCGACGGTATTGGTCACCCCGCTCTCGTGGGCGATGATCTGCTGGGTGCGCAGCGCGATCTGGACTGCGCTCTGGCTGGGCAATGCCAGAGCCTCGTCGAGCGAATTGGTGTGAAGCGACTGGGTGCCGCCCAGGACGGCGGCCAGGGCCTGGATCGCAACCCGGACCACGTTGATCTCGGGCTGTTGGGCGGTCAACGACACGCCCGCCGTCTGCGAATGGGTCCGCATCAACCAGCTGCGCTCGTTCTTCGCGCCAAAGGTGTGGCGCATTTCGCGCGCCCAGATCCGCCGGGCGGCCCGGAATTTGGCAATCTCCTCAAAGAAATCGTTGTGGGCATTGAAGAAGAATGACAGCCGCGGAGCGAAGGCATCCACGTCGAGCCCGCGCGCAATCGCCCAACGCACGTACTCAAAACCATCCGCCAAAGTGAAGGCCAGTTCCTGAGCGGCGGTCGAGCCCGCCTCGCGAATGTGGTAGCCGCTGATCGAGACCGTGTTCCAGAGGGGCATCTCCCGCGCGCCAAACTCGATGGTGTCGGTGACCAGGCGCATCGATGGTCTCGGCGGAAAGATGAACTCTTTCTGGGCGATGTACTCTTTCAGAATGTCGTTCTGGAGGGTGCCGCCCAGCTTCGCCCGGGGGATGCCGCGCTTCTCAGCCGCCGCGATATACATCGCCCAGATCATGGCCGCCGGCGAGTTGATCGTCATCGACGTCGTGATCCGATCGAGCGGCAGGCCATCGAGCAGCGCCTCCATGTCCGCCAGCGTGCATACCGCCACGCCGCACTTCCCGAACTCGCCCAGCACTTCGGGCGCGTCCGTGTCGTAGCCATACAGCGTCGGCAGGTCAAAGGCCACGCTTAGTCCCGTCTGACCCTGGTTGAGCAAATACTTGAACCGCGCGTTCGTTTCTTCCGCGGTGCCGAACCCGGCAAACATCCGCATCGTCCACAATTTTCCTCGGTGGGCGGTCGGATGGGCCCCGCGCGTATATGGGTATTCACCCGGGAGGCCAATGTCATCGATCGGATCGATCGCGGCCACGTCGAGGGGCGTGTACAGCCGGGAGACCGGATCCGAAGAGGTTGTGATGAACGCGTCACGGCGCTCGGGCTGGCGCTCAAGCGCCCGGCGAAGGGCACCCGCCTCCCAGGCGGCCAGGCGCAGGCGGAACCCTTCCAGCGAAGCGGATTCAGGCATTGAACTTCCGGGCGCCCATTCGCGCCGCTCGGCGGAATTCGGCGGTGCTGCGGGGGTATGTGTGATTCGCCATATTCAAGAGCACCCCCAAACGGCAGGTCCAGTATCAAACCGGGCTTAACAATCGCGGCGCCAGAAGATCACCGCTGGCGCCGCCTTTTAGTCAGCCATCCACCGTCTGATCTAATAGCTCAACGTGGACTCAGCGTAAATCCAACCTGACACCGCGCCGAATCGGATGTTGAACCAGGCGCCGTCCACGCTCACGGCCATGACTTCAACCTGATCGCCGAGATTGACAGCGCCCGCAACACCCGATGTCGTTTCGGGCAGCACCCGCACGGTAAGCCGGCGGACCGTGACTTCGGCAATGGGGAAGTCGGATTTGGCCCGCAGCCGGGCCACGGCCGGTGTCAGCGACAGGCCCGAGTTTGCCGCCGCCCAGCCCGTAATGCCGCGCGCGCTCAATTGCACCCACTGCCGATCCGCGCTCACCGCAAGAACCTGGGCGCGTACGCCGCGGCGGAATTCGGCAAACGCAAATGAAGTCGCGCTCGGCGCGGAACGTATGTCAACCGCGAACGCCGTGACAATTGCCTGCGCGGCCGGATCATTTCCGGTTGCGACCTGAACCGACGGCGACAGCGATACGCCCGCGGAAGTCTGAATCCAGCCCTCGACACCGTCCACCATCACCTGCACCCACTGACCATCGCCCGAAACGCGCAGCACCTTCGCGCGCACGCCCCGGCGAAGTTCCGCAAAGACACGCGAGGCGACTGCCGGTTCGCGCCGGACATCCACGCTTGCGGCCGTCACGGTCGCGACTGCGGATGGATCGGTAATGCGCACGCCATTCACCAACAACGCCGCCGGCAGTGTCGCGATCGATGGCGCGGGCGGGGCAACATTCGCCGGGATGACGATGCTGACATCGACAAAGGACCCGGTGGTGGGTAGGTAGAAGCCCGTGCTGGTGCCCATGACATAACCCTTGGCCGCATTCTTGACCACCCAGCGGAACGGGCCCCTGCCCCAGTCACGCTGCCAGACAGCCCACAAGACAGTGTTGGTATTGACCAGCGGCTTGATCCAGCCGGAAACATCATCCCATCCGCCAGTGGCGGATGG
>JBKJQK010000076.1:0-2845 GCA_046594095.1 Anaerolineae bacterium
AGAGCAGCCCCTTGCGGTCCTGGATGATCTGCAGGACCGATCCCTGCGAGAGACCGTGCTCCACTGACAAGCGGGTGAAGCGCGGCGACTCCGGTCCCGCGGCGGCCGGCGTGACACGCCACAGGCCGAGGACGATCACCACGATCGCGAGACTGATAAACCGCACGGAAGCTATTGTTTCAGGAGCTTGTCGATTCCGCACTTGAAAGACGCGAAGATGTCGCATTGCAAAACATTTACCTTCGCTGGCCAGGCGCTTCGTCGCGCCCATTGCCACTCGGCCGAGTCGCTAAACGCCGCTTTCCGAGCCATGCTCCGTTCCTCAAGGCGAAACACGCACAAACGCCGGGTAGGCCTCGACAGTGGTGTGACGCCAGCGTAGCGTCCTCCCGGGCCGATCGACACCCCATCGCCCGCCTGCTGGTTCAGATATGGAGTCCGTATGCCCCGCCGCGACCTCCGCTGCCACGGCTGGTGTTGACCATCAGCCTGTCGCCCTCGCGCGAAAAGGCATTGTCGTGGAAGTACAGCGTCGAGCCCCCCGCATCGTCGGTCAGCCGGACCACGCGGTGTCCGGTGTCGGGGTCGATCCAGTCACGTGGCAAGGGTTCCTGCGCCTTGTTCACTTCGACCGCAAACACGTGCGTCGGTCCGAACATATTCGACCGGAAGACGATCCATCGCATGTCCGGCGTGAACGTGACATTCGGTTCCAGACTGTAGTCGTGCCGGGCCAGGTTCACCAGCTTCTCCGCTTTGAGGATGCCTGGCTGGATCAAGTCTTTGGAGTGGGGCAGTTCGTCATTCGTGCGGTCCGGCACCAGCTCAGGGCGGAACAGATAGATCCATTGGCCATTGCCGGGCGCGGCGACACTCGTCGGCCCGCCGCCGTCACCGGCGAAGAGCGTCCCATCGGGCGACTGATTGAAGTGCACGGACCACTCGGGGCGTTCGAGGTGATACCAGGTGCGCTTGCGTGTCGCGATCTCATAGCCCGCGAGCCAGAAGACCTGGCTGCGGGGCGTCTGCAGGTCGTACCAGATTGCCCGGCCGTCGGGGCTGAAGAACTCGTGCCCCTCAATCTCCATGTTCATGGTGCGGTGATGAATCTGAGTCAGCCCGCTGCCGTCGACGCGAATCGTCCACGTGCGGTCCACTTTGTGCCAGGGACCCTCGTGGCAGAACAGCAGCAGCGCCGGGTCCGTCGGCGAGAACTGCAAATGGTTGAGCCAGTCGGTGCTCTGATGAATCGTTCGGACTTCCCCGCTCTTGACGTTCACGGTAATCAGCCGCATCGGAAGACGGGCCGCCAGGCGCCGCTCCATCATCGCCCCCTTGCCGGGGTAGCTGTCGCGCCCCCCCGTCGCCGGTCGATCCGGTACAACACCCACCGTGATCGTGCCGGCGAGCAGCGTTTCATCGGCGTTGACCGTGGCGATCGATGCGCCCGGTGGAAGCCGCCCTATCTCTCTTACAACCTTGGAATCGAGGTCGACCGAGAAAACCGCCCGCTCCTTGATGTAGTAGGCGCGTCCCGTTGTTCTGCCGACCATGATGAGGTTGACGGGCCCCTCCAGCACCTTGTCAATCGTCCGGGTCTTCAGATTGACCGTGGCGAGCCCCGTGGGTGTCGTGATGACTAACCGCCCACCATCCGGGGTATACGCGTTCTGGTGAAAGTACAGGCTCTTGCTGCCCGGCTCATCGGACAACCGGACGACGCGATGGCCCGTGTCCGGGTCGGTCCACTCGCGCGGCGGCTCCTTCTCCTGACCGTGCGCGACCGGCGCCGGCGCCATCAGGACCAGTGGAAGAAGCGCCGCGAGGACTGGCGACGTGAATCCACGTATCTGCATGGTTCTCCTTGCTGATTCACGAACGCCGGTCGGCCGCTGTTGCGGGATCTTCGCGGAGGCAATTGACCCCGGGGATAGACAGGGCTATCATTTTAGCCACACCTAGATTACAGATTTCAAACGAGCGTCGCGCAGGCGAAGATCGTGTGGGTCGGGCCAGCACCGACAGGGACAGACCCGTGGGCTACACGTGGGCGATGAGTAACGCGCAGAACCCGGCGATGGGCCGCCCAATCATCACCACCCCGCCATTCGCGGCCGCTGCAGCGCGCGGGGCGCCGGAGTCTCCGGATCCATTGGGGTCGAGGGGAAGACCTCAGCTCAAATGGTTGTACTCAAATCGACGAAGAGGGCCTTTTGTGCGCGGCGCTGGCCGTCAACGGGCAATTCAGCCACCTTTCCGGTGTGGCGGTTTCCCTCGCGAGGTCAACCTCGGACATCGGGCTCAGAAGCCCGACATCGCCCGGATCCAGCGCTACCTGGCCGGGGTCTGACCCCCTGGGGTCTGGCCCCAGTCGGATGCCCGTACCCTCGCCGCGGCCGCCATGTGGCCCTGGCTGGCGGCGGCGTTCACCGGCTTGCTTTGGCCGTTGCCGCGGCCTCTTCTCAAGGGACTGTGAGCAAGGCCTTCGTCAACGCTGAGGAGACCATCACCCGGGTGGTTGGAAAGCGCACCCAGGCGCCTGATGCGCTCTCGGCGACAACCAGCCGCAAGGCGGATTCTGTGGCGTGGCAGCGAGCATTCGGCGGCGTGCGAGTCCCGCGCGGCGTGCACCGCTTCAAGACCCACGAGGAAGCGGAGCGCTGGCTATGGCGGATGATCACCCGTCCGACGAGCTACCCTCGCGCGAGCCCACGGTCGAGGATTTACGCGAGCTCTGTCGCGCGTTGAATGACCGCGGTGCCAAGTATGTCGTCGTCGGAGGCTTCGCCATCCGCGCCGCCGGCTACATCCGCTCCACCATGGATGTCGATGTCGTCGTCGCCGC
>JBKJQK010000258.1:0-6141 GCA_046594095.1 Anaerolineae bacterium
GCCAGCAGCGCGCCCTCGAGCGGGCGCCCGATTGCACAAACCCGGGCAGCCCGCATCATGGACGTGAGCGCCCGCGGCACGCAATCGCTGGACCATTTCCGGCGAGCCGGCCAGCGCGCACGCAGGACCGTCGCACACGTGGTGGATGACGGAGGGTCCGGGCACGCGCCGGAGCAGATCATAGAAGCCGATGACACAGTGGACGTCAGCCAACGGGACGGCCAAGTCGGCGGCAATTCGGGCGGCGCCCGCGGCCGAGATGAAGCCCTCGGCGCGTTGGAGCGCCTGCAGGGCAGGCAGAAGGTCCGAGCGTCGCGGCTCGCGGGTCGTCAGTGCTGAGGTATTGTGGCCGCGACCCGGGATGGCGTCAAGCGCGGCTGGGTCACGTCTTTGTTACCGCTGGCACAGTTGCGAACGCAGGCGCAGGCGCAACGCATGCGCGGACTTGGTCGGGCAACACCGCGTGCCGTGTCTCATCGTGACGCCGTCCGCCCAACGGCGAATGCACCGATGGTAACCTTGGTCTGCGGCACACCATGGAATCAGGCCTGAACCCGTTTGACCTTGTCCGTGTCTCTGCGTCCTTTGCCATTCCTGGCGACTTCGTGGCCGCCGCGCGCTACGGCTCCGGCCATATCAATGACTCGTTCGCGCTCACTTTCAGTCAGGCGGGCGCGCCGGTGCGCTACCTGCTTCAGCGCATCAACTCCGCGGTGTTCAAGGATCCGGCGGCAGTCATGGACAACATCGGCCGGGTGACCGCCCATCTGCGCCGAAAACTTGCCGGACTGCCGGACGCCTCGCGCCGGGCGTTGGCGCTCGTGCCGGGCAGGGACGGCGCAGTGAAGGTGGTCGACTCCGGAGGCAACACCTGGCGCTGCTATTTGTTCATCGAAGGCGCCTCGTCATACGATATCATCACCCATGTCGATCAAGCTCGCAAGGCGGCGGCGGCCTTTGGCGCGTTCCAGGGCCAACTCATCGATCTCCCGGGCGGGCGTCTGCGTGAGACGATCCCCGACTTCCACCACACTGTGCGCCGTTTCGAGGCGCTTGAACGGGCGGTTGCCGCAGATCGTGTTGGCCGGGTCCGATTCTGCCGGCCCGAGATCGACTTCGCCCTCAGCAGCCACGCTTTGGCCGCGAGTCTGCTCGACCGGCAAGCCGCGGGCCTTTTGCCCGAGCGAATCACCCATAACGACACCAAAATCAGCAACGTGATGCTCGACGACGCGACCGGCGAGGGCATTTGCGTGGTTGACCTCGACACGGTCATGCCCGGCCTGGCGCTCTATGACTTCGGCGACATGGTTCGGACGGCCACCAGCCCAACCGCGGAGGACGAGCAGGTTCTGAGCCGGGTCAGCCTGCGCATGCCGTACTTTGAGGCGTTGGTCGAGGGATACCTGACCACCGCGGGCGCATTTCTCAATCCGACTGAGCGCGCCTGTCTCGCCCTCAGCGGGCAGGTCATCACCTTCGAGATCGGACTGCGTTTCTTGACCGACTACCTGGAGGGCGACGTCTATTACAAGGTGAGCAACAAGAGCCACAACCTGCATCGTTGTCGGACCCAGTTCACGTTGACTGCCGACATTGGCGCGAAACTTGGCGCGATGGATGCGGTGGTGGCCAGCTTTGACACCGGTATTATCTGAGTCTGGATGACTATGCATGCTCGCTTGCATCTGAGCCCTGCCGGCCACCTCTATCTGGTGGAAGTGCCAGATGTCTCCGATGGCGTCCCGTTGGCCCCTGGCATCGGCGAGGCCTTCGGACGCGGTTCCGCGGACGGCGTGCTTGCCCTGACGGTGGGGCGCGGGGCCGCCTCAGCCCTCTCCCCTGATTTTGCTTTCTGGCGCGAATTTGGGCGCGCCTTCCTCGCGGCGCTCGCCCGCGCGCCCGAATCGGGTGACCTCGCCAGGTTGCCGGACATCACCATGCCCGCCCAGATGGCTGTCGAGTACACCCTTGCGATCCCGGCCATGCCCGGCGCCGAGTACGCCACTCCCGCCGTCTTTGGCGCCTTGTGGGACGACATGCTGGTCCTGGCGCAGCGCGAGTCGACTCGCGCGGGCGGGTGCCGCGCGTGGCTGGCCGAAATCAATCCGGCCCTCCACCTTGTCGGTCGGGTCACGTTTCATCTCGCCGAAAACAAGCGCAACCCGGACACCCCGTTTGCGTTTATGGCCACCTACACACATAAGCTGTCGGCGCGGGACACACCCCTGCATCTGCCCCTCGCTCGCGCGCTTCAGGAGTTTGCCGGAGCGAAGAATCAGACTGCGCTTCGGTCGCTGCTCGAACCCGTCCAGCGCGCCGCCGAACAGAGCGCCTGGGCCCGCGAACTGCTGAACAGCCGGGCTGTTTTTGAGGCGCAGGCCTGGATGCCGGCGCATGCGTACGCCTTTTTGCGCGAGCTCCCGGCGCTCGAGGCCAGCGGCATTATTACCCGCATTCCGAACTGGTGGAAGAATGGGCGCGGCACTCGGCCGCAGGTCAGCGTCCGGATCGGCGAGAAGAAACAGGCGGGCTTCAGCGCCAGTAGCCTGCTCGATTTCGATGTTGCGACGACCCTTGACGGCCAGGCGCTCACTCAGGCCGAATGGAAGATTTTGATGGGCGGCGGGGCCGGGCTAGTGTTTCTGAGAGGACAGTGGGTCGAAGTTGATTCCGAACGGCTGCGCAGCGCGCTCGAACACTGGAAGCGGGTCGAAAGCGGCGAGTTGGGCGAAGGCCTGTCTTTTGCCGCCGCAATGCGGTTGATCGCCGGGACGCCGCTTGGCGAGGCGGGCGCGTTGCCGGAACAGGATCCGGCCCATGAGTGGAGCCAGACCGTTGCTGGCAAGGGCCTGCGCGAAACGCTCGAGCGGCTCCGCGCGCCGGAGAGTATCGCCGGTTTTGATCCAGGCAAGGATCTCCGGGCCACGCTGCGCCCGTATCAGGTTACGGGGGCGAAGTGGCTGTGGTTTCTCCAGCGGCTCGGCCTGGGGGCCTGCCTGGCCGACGACATGGGCCTGGGTAAGACCATTCAGGTTATCGCTGTGCTGCTGCAGATCAAGCGTGAATCAGAATCGGCTGGCCCGGCCCTGCTGATCGCGCCCGCCTCCTTGCTCGCCAACTGGAAGAACGAGTTGACCCGTTTTGCGCCGGGGCTTCGGGCGGGTATCCTGCACGCCTCGGATTCAACCCCGGAGGCCTGGCGTGATGCCGGGCGCGCGCGCGCCTTTCTGGCCGGCAAAGACGTGGTCCTTACCACGTATGGACTGGCCTCCCGTTTGAAATGGCTGGCCGAGCGCGAGTGGCGGCTCCTGATTCTGGATGTGGCCCAGGCGATCAAGAACCCGGCCGCCCGTCAGACGAAGGCCGTCAAGCAGCTTCGGGCCCGAGCCCGCATCGCGTTGAGTGGGACGCCGATCGAGAATCGGCTGGGCGATCTGTGGTCGCTTTACGACTTTCTAAATCCGGGCCTGCTCGGCGGCGCCCAGGAATTTGGGCGCTACGTCAAACGCCTGCAGGAAGCCGAGCCCGTCAACTTCGCTCCGCTCCGCGCGCTGACGCGGCCTTACTTGCTTCGCCGGCTGAAGACCGACAAGGCGATCATTGCCGATCTCCCTGACAAAGTCGAAGTGACGGCCTGGTGTTCGCTGGGCAAGCGCCAGGCCGCCCTGTATCAGACAAGCGTGGACGATCTTGCCCGCCAATTGAGTGAAATGGATGATGGGATTCAACGGCGGGGCATGGTCCTGGCTTTTCTCATGCGCTTCAAGCAGATCTGCAATCACCCAAGCCAGTGGCTTGGCGACGGCGCCTATGACCCAACCGAGAGCGGGAAATTCTCGCGCTTGTCTGAGTTGGGCGAGGAGATTGCCTCGCGCGGCGAAAAGGCGCTGGTCTTTACTCAGTTTCGCGAAATGACGGAGCCCCTGGCCCTCCACCTGCGCGACGTATTCGGGCGGCCGGGCCTGACCCTGCACGGGGCAACCGCGGTGAAAGAGCGCCAACGCCTGGTGGCCGATTTCCAGCGGGAAGGTGGTCCGCCGTTTTTTGTGCTCTCGCTCAAGGCGGGCGGTGTGGGTCTGAACCTGACCGCCGCCAACCACGTCATCCATTTCGACCGGTGGTGGAATCCGGCCGTGGAGAATCAAGCGACGGACCGCGCGTTTCGGATCGGCCAGATGCGGAATGTGCTCGTGCATAAGTTCGTGTGCCAGGGTACGATCGAAGAACGCATCGACGCTATGATTAATGACAAGCGGGCGCTGTCCGACCAGGTGCTGGATCCCGGCGCGGGGGCGGAAAAAAAATTGACAGAGATGACGAACGACGAATTGCTGCGCTTTGTCGCCCTCGATCTCAAGTCGGCTGTGGAGGAGTGAAACCATGGGATGGGATGGCTATGGCTATGGTTTTCGGCCGTATGTCTCGGTCGGCGAGCGCAGGCGCAAAGGGGAGCAGGCGGCCAAGAAGATGTTGGCTAAGGGCGCCCGACTCAGCCCGGTCAAAATCGAAGGCCGCGCGATCGCGACGACATTCTGGGGAAAGGCCTGGTGCGACAACCTCGAGGCTTATGGCGACTATGAGAACCGGATACCGCGCGGGCGGGCCTATGCCCGAAATGGCTCAGTAATCGATTTGCAAATTGGTCCGGGCAAGATCGATGCGCTGGTTCAGGGATCGGACCTTTACACGATCAAGATCGAGATCGGGCGCCTGGCCCCAGCGCGGTGGAAGACGTTTAAGGCGAACACGTCAGGCAGCGTGACGAATCTACTTGATCTCATGCAGGGCAAGCTCCCGCATGCCACCCTCAGCGCGATCTGCGCGCGGGACGGCGGCCTTTTCCCGGCGCCTCGCGAAATCAAGTTCGCATGCTCATGCCCCGACTCGGCCAGCATGTGCAAGCACATCGCGGCGGCCCTATATGGCGTGGGCGCGCGGCTCGACACTAACCCAGAACTGTTCTTCACCCTGCGCGGCCTGGACGCCGCCGAGTTGATTGCCGTCACCGCTCAGGACGTTGTGGGCGTCGGGGCGGGCAAAGCCAGGGCAACGCGCGGCCTGGCCGAGTCCGATCTCAGCGCGATCTTTGGCGTGGAAATCGAGAGCGAGACCAAGCCCGCCAGACGTCCGGGCGCCAACCTTGGAAAGAAGCCAGCGTCAAAACCCGCGAAGGCGCCGGCCGGCAAACTCGGGAAGGCACCGGCGGCAAAACCCGGGAAGGCGCCGGCAGCGAAACTCGGGAAGGCGCCGGCAGCGAAGAAAGCAATAAAGCGTTAACCGACGATTTGGGTATTCGGTGCGACTCAATCCCCAGCCACTCCCGCGTTTGGACAGCCGACCGCTGCCCTGCCCCTACATCATCGCCAGGGCAATCGCCTCGTCCTGCGACAGTTCGCGGCCTTCGGCCCACGCGGCGGCGAAGGTCTTTGGGGCGATGCGCGAGCGGGCTTCGACCTTCCACGCGTCTGCCCGCCGCCGTCTGCCTGGCGCAGCGACTGTCCTCATCTTCTCGTTCAATGCCTGCGTCGCGCCCCATATCTTCGCGGCGCGGCCCACATCGGCTTCCGTTCCGGCCGGCATGATGCCGATCACGCCAGCCAGCGGATTCAGGATCCACAATTGAATCACGACAACTGAGCTGCGCTGCAGGCCCTCGCGCAGGAATTCAAGCGCGCGGTCGTAATCGCCGCGGCTCAACGCCATCTCACCCATGCCCAGGCAGGCCAACCCCGTGAAGACTTGCTGTCGCCAGTCGGGCGCCTGGCACAAGGCATACGCTTCATCGTAATATTGCCGCGCTTGATCGACATCGCCCAGATTCAGTTCCGCTTCCCCAAGGATACATAACGCGCCCCCTATAGAATATCGATCCTGAATGGCGCGAGCGATTTGCAGGCCTTCATGCGCAAACGCTTTTGCCTGGATCGAGTCGTCCATCCCGTTGTATAGGCCGCCAAGGGGCACCAAAATTTGGGCAACCAGCGGCTGTGAATTGATTGCGCGCGCGATGGTCAGGGCTTCATGTCCATAGCGCAATGCCACCTCAAAGTCACGCTGGTGGTGGGCATGGATCGAACCCTTTGACAGCAGCTCGATGCGATCGGTTGGCGTCAAATCAACATCAGGCGATAGCACCTC
>JBKJQK010000244.1:0-5510 GCA_046594095.1 Anaerolineae bacterium
CGCAAGCGTGACGATTTGTCTTAGCATGGGGCTCCTCACGTGAACGGGTGCGGGGGCGCGGGGCGAAGTTTTGATGGTTCTATAGTAGCCCGATGAGCAAACGGCGCAAGAGGCGCAGGCGGGATTCCCGGATTCATTACCCGTTTTTCCCGGCCTTCGGGAACGGCGACCCCTTCGGCCGGGATGGGAGATAAGACGGAATCAAAGGCTCTCGCCGGCCCCCAAGGGAACGTCATCACCCGCGAAGGCGGGTCATCCACACGGATTGCAGGTCGAATCCCTCGCTAAACGCATCGGTTTGCGTTAGTGTTTTGTATGGATCACCCGCCTTCGCGGGTGATGACGGAGGGTGGGAAGGCGCGCCGCGCGGCCGTCAGTCTCCGAAACAGATGCCCATTTCGCGCGCTGTCATCATCGTGTCGCAATCGGGCGGGACCGTCTTCATTCGGCGGGTCGCGTCCTCGAGCGGGATGTATTTGACGATCGGCGGATCGAGGGCGACCATCACCCCGGACTGGCCCTCGGCCAGCGCGCGGACGGCGGCCGCGCCAAAGCGCAGGGCCAGCAGGCGATCGGACGCGGTCGGTGTCCCGCCGCGTAGGAGATGCCCCAGGACCACCAGGCGCGTCTCGCGGCCGGTCAGCGCCTGAAGGTCGGTCGCAACCTTTTCGCCCACGCCGCCCAGACGCTCGGCCTTGCCCATCTCTTTCTCAAGCACCGAAACCGCGCCGCCGATCGGGCGGGCGCCCTCGGCCACAGCCACGATGGTGAACATTCGGCCGTTTAACTCGCGCTCGTGGACCTTGTTCGCCACCTTCCGAATGTCAAACGGGATCTCGGGGATCAGAATCGCGTTGGCGCTGCCGGCGATGCCGGCGTGCAGGGCGATCCAGCCGGCATAACGTCCCATCACTTCGACCACCATGACCCGCTGATGGGCCTGGGCGGTCGTCTGCAGCCGGTCAAAGCAGTCGGCGCCGAATGCCACCGCCGTGTCAAAACCGAAGGTCGCGACCGTGCCTTCGAGGTCGTTGTCAATTGTCTTGGGGACGCCGATCACGCGCACGCCCTTGCGGGCCAGGGCCGACGCGATTTCCATTGAGCCGTCGCCGCCAATCGAGATCAGCGCGTCGATTCCGTGGACGGCCAGGCCGTTCATCAGCTCGTCGGTCCGGTCGCGCTCGGTGACCGTGCCGTCCGGCATCTTGGTTGGATAGCGGAGCGGATTGCCGCGGTTGGTCGTGCCCACGATGGTGCCGCCAAGGCTGGTGATGCCCCGCACGCTGTCGCGGGTGAGCGGGATGACGCCCCCATGCGGGTAGTTCTTGGGCGCCAGAATGCCGGCAAAGCCGTCTCGGATGCCGTAACATTCCCAGCCGCGATTGAGCGCCGAGAGCACGGCCGCCCGGATCACTGCGTTCAGGCCGGGGGCATCGCCGCCGCCCGTGCTGATGGCCACCCGGAAGGGTGTTGAAAGAGAATTAAGCATGATCTTGTTCGGTGACGCGCGCCTGCCTTGCCCGGGGGGGCCCGGGCAAAACGCGCTGTTTGAATCTGACGAACAAGTAGTTTATCCCGAAAAATAATCAGAGCCAAGGCTTTGGTGTCAAACGAAGCATCCCTCCTGCGCGCGGGTCCGGAGCCCGGCCGCGCCGCTGATCGCCGTCGCCGCAAAGGCGCGCTCACGCTGATCGCATACATCGCCTGTATAACGAACAGCTTGCTGTCAGTGCCGCTGAAGAATCCATGCGCGGCGATCAGCGCGAAGGCGCCAAAGCTGAGGGAGTGGATGACCCGCCATTTCGGCGGAACAATGACCAGCACCTTACACGCGGTATCTGTTAATCCCGCATCGCGATTCCGAAGGTTTGCTGAAGGTCGTAATGACGGTGTAAAAACACGCCGCTTCAACCGTCAGGCCACCGCGAGGAGACTACTTTGCGCCAAAAAACGCGAGCAGCAGCGGAATGACGGCGGCTGGCCGCTCCACATGCGGGACATGCCCGGTGTTGGGGATGATCTCCAGCCGGGCGTTTGGCAGGTCGGCCGCCAGGCGCTTGCCACGGTCGAGCGGGACGAGCTGGTCCCTTTCGCCCCAGATCAAAAGCGCGGGGATTGAGATTTTGCGCAGATCGGCCACATCATAAATGTCGCGGGGCGCCGAGGAAAACGCGAGCAGGGCGTCGGTGTTTCCCTCGATGCGCACGCGCAAGTCACGCCACTTCGGATCGAAGCCGGCCGCGCAGGCGGCGGTGTCGACGCAGGCGCTGTCCAGGAGCGACGCCGAGCCGGGCCCGCCTCCCAGTAGATTCCAGGTGAAGGCCCGGCCCAGGCGGAAGGGGAGCAGGTTCATCAACCAGCCGGGCGGACCGCCGCCCACATCGTAGACCTGGCCATCGAGGTAACCGATCCGGCGCACCTTGCCGGGGTTGTCGAGGGTGAACTGGGTGGCGATGGCCCCGCCGTAGGACGCGCCGAGGACGTCGACCTGCTGAACGCCGATTTGATCGAGCAAGCCGCGCATGAGCGCGGCCTCGCCGCGATGCGTGTATGCGGTCAGGGTGTCGGTCACCCGCTGCGAAAAGCCGAAGCCGAGCAGGTCGGGCAGGATCAGGCTGCGGGATATGGCCATGGCCGCCTCGATCTTGCGAAACTCATCGCCGCTGCTGGCGAATCCATGAATCAGCACCAGCGGCGCGCCGGTGGGGTCCTTGAGCGGATCGCCGATCAGCCGGTAGTGCAGATCGAATCCGCCCACTGTTGCAAAACGCCCGGGCGCTACCTCGCGCGGGATCAACGTTTCCGCGGCGTCAATCTCGCGGTTGACCCGGGCGGAGTAGAACGTGGTGATCACGCCCAGGATGGCGGCCACGACGCCGATGACGAAAGAGGCAACGCTGGCGGCCGGCGGGCGCGGCCTGGCGGCGCCGGAGGGAGCGGGTGCGGGTTTCATATGAGGCGGCCAGTTTAAGCCAGTCCGCCTGCGCGCGTACCTCGACTTCGCGCGCCGCTCGAGATGCTTCCGTGAAGTTGGCGAGCGCACCCCATTTCATGCGTGCCCCTTCGGCTGGGGCGCTACGACCCTCAGGATGACCAGCGCTGGGGCGCATTCGGAATGAAAGTCGCGCAGAGGCACGCGTATTCTCGAATCTTCGGCCTATGCAGTTACGCACGCTTCAACCCTTGCGGCTCGGGCCGCCCCTCAGCGCACAACGAGCGGCAACATCGCCTTCCGGCGCCCGCCCCTCAGCGCACAACGAGCGGCAACATCGCCTTCCGGGGCCCGCCTTCGTCGTAGCCGATATCGAAGCCCGCGCCCTGCGGACGGATCTGGCCGTCCACGTCGTCAATCACGGACGCGTCAAAACCCGCGTCTATGCCAGGGCTGCCGGGCATCAGGTAGTACAGATCGACCACGGGGCTCAGGAACACCGGTGTCGCGGAGAAGCTGTTCCCGCCACTCCCGATCGAGCCACTCAGGTTCTGGGAGTTGGCCGAGAAAAGATTGAAGTTCTCGAACACGGTTCCCCCGGCGCCGTGCTCGATCGCGACGCCGTGACGGGTGATGATGTTGTCGAGAACACTCACCGTCCCGCTCATGATCGCGACGGCCGTGCCTGCCGCGAGCGAGTCGCTGACGACGGTATTGAACAGGAACCTGCCCAGGTTGACGGTGCCGGTGACATAGACCGCATTCCCGCTCGATCCAAGAACGGTGTTACTGGCCCGGTTCTCGGCGAATAGCGAGTTCTGGACGACAAAGCCTCCCCCAGCGGGGCCGGAGTCGCGCTTGCTAATCGCGCCTCCCGCGACGCCGGCGGCATTACGGATGAAGCGGGATCGCTTTACGGTAAGCGCGTCCCGGGCCTGGACCGCGCCGCCTTCGCCGATATTGCTGAAGGTAAGCCCGTCGGGTTTGTTGGCGTTGTTGCCAGTGAAGACGCTGGTATTGACTTCGCACACCGCGTCACACGCCAGAGCGCCGCCATCGTTGGCCTGGTTGTTTGTGAACGACGACGCATCCACCGTCAGATTCCCGCCAAAAGCGTTGTAGATCGCGCCGCCGCGGCCAGTATTCTGGCCGACGTCTTTCAACACCCGGTTGGATTCAAAGACGCTGTCCAGGATGTAGGTACCCGTGCCTTGCGCGTTGATGGCCCCGCCGTCCATGCGCCGCTCCACCGTGTTGGACAGAAACCGCGAACCCACGACGGACAGGAATCCAACTGAATAAATCGCGCCGCCGCCATCGCAACAGTCGGCGTAGTTGCTGATAAAGGTCGAATTCGCGATAGCCGCCGTCCCAACCCACAAGGCGCCGCCCGAGCCGCAACAATCGGACACGTTGTTGTAGAGCAACGCATCCTTCAGGGTCAGGTTTGTGGCCCGGATCGCGCCGCCATCCCAGGCGTGGTTGTTCTGGAACGTTCCGCCCGTGACGAGCAAAGACGAGGCCCTGGAGTCGATGGCGCCGCCGCCATTGACGGCGTCACGGTCTTGATTGTCATCAAACGCGCTCGACACGATCTTGGTTGTCCCGCCGCCCTGGCCCTTGACAAACACCGCGGAACCCCCCGAAAACGATGAGTGATTGCGCAGGAAGACCGAATCGGTGATCGTTCCGGTCCGCGAGATGTAGATTGCCGAACCTTCCTCGTCGGCCACGTTGCCCTCGAAATAACCGCGTTCCACATCCAGAAAGTCGGCATAGATCGCGCCTCCGCCGACATCGTCGCTGTTGGTGAAACCGGAGTTCGTATTGCTCAGAAAGCGGCTGTCGCGGACATTGGCCCGCACAGCCCATATGCCACCGCCTGCGCGAGAGGTGCTGCCGTTGGCGGTGAATATTGAGCCGGCGACCAGCGCCAGGGTTGTCGAGATTCCACCGCCGTTCTGGGCGGTATTGCTCAGGAATGCGCTGTTGGTCACGGTGATGGGTCCTCCGGCAAAGCCAGCGCCGCCAAACGCCGCCGTATTCAAGGTCAAGGCGCCATCAGTGATGACCGCGCCGCGCGAGGCGAAAACCGCGCCACCGGCCCCTCCGCTGCCGGGCGCCCGGTTGCGCTCAAGGCGCGTGCCGGTGATGAAGGCGGTCCCGGTGACCTGGATGCCCCCGCCCATCCCGTTGGCGGCGGTGACGACATTGTTGGCCATCAGGCTGGCGCTGACGCGGACGGTTCCGCTCAGGCTGGCCGTGCCGCTGACCGCGACTGCGCCGCCCAGGAAGCGCGCGACGTTGCTCTGGATCGTTGAAGCGGTGATGTCGACTGTTGACGTGGCCGCGAACGCGCCCCCGATCGGCGCGGTATTGGAGAAGACCAGCGCTTCTTTTACGATGACGGCATTGCCAAAGGCCATCCCGCCGGAACGTCCGGCGCGGTTGAGGCTATAGGCCCCGACGCCATTGCCCTGCACCGTCACGGTGGGCGCATACGCAGCGCCGCCGTCATTGCCTGCGACGCAGCCGGTCGCATTCGCGCTGTTAAAGGTCACGATGCCGCCGGAGAAAG
>JBKJQK010000306.1:0-3121 GCA_046594095.1 Anaerolineae bacterium
CCCCATTCCAGTTACCTATGGCGACTGGCGCCCCGGCGATCAACCGGTGTTCGTCAGCGATAACGGCAAGGCGATGGCCATGCTGGGCTGGAGGCCGGAAGTCAATCTGCAAACCGGCATCCGCGAGCTTTGGGACTGGGTGAGCGGTAACGCCGGACTGTTCGACTAAGGCAAACGAAACCGGGGTGATGTTTCACGTGAAACATCACCCCGGTAACGCGCCTAGCAGGATTTGAACCCACAACCCCTTGATCCGAAGTCAAGTGCTCTATCCAATTGAGCTATAGGCGCTCGTTTTTTATGCTACCACATTTGACAAGAGCCGCTCGGAGTCGTATCATCTCCTCTTGTGTTGCTGGGTCCTGCGCGGCGGAAGCCTTCGAATCCCGCCAGGATCGGAAGGTAGCAACGGTAAGGAGTCACTTTCGGGTGTCGCGGGAGTGCCTGGCAACACACTTTCTCCTCAGGAGCAGGCGGTAAGATTAGATCCTTGTCCCCCAGGGATCATGTTGAGGATGGAAGACAGTATTCGTCGATCTGCCCCAAGCGCTGACCCGCTCGCCCGGCCCGCAGCCCGCCGACCCTGGCTTGCCGTACCCATCATCCTGGGAATCCTCAGCACGTTGACGGTCGGATACTTCAGCACCCTCACCCCAGCCCAGATCGTCGACGGAGATCGCATCCTCCCCGTCAGCACGCACCAGACCCGGGTGGGCGACGTGTTACGCGAGGCGGGTGTAAGTCTCCTTCCAGAGGACACTGTGAGCCCCGGTCTCGACGCAAGCCTCAACCGCAATGACGCCATCGTCATCAAGCGCGCCATCACCACCCGGGTCGTCATCGACACACAAGAACCCCGCTTGGTGCGCACCCAGAGCAAAACCGCGCGGCAGGTCCTCACCCAGCTCGGAGTGGCGCTGGGGACCTTTGACCTCATCACTGTGGACGGGCAGTTTGGCGAGGCGCTCCCCGATCGCATGCCCGCCAAGGCCCTTTACTCGGCCGAAATCCGCTATAAGCCCGCGGTCGATCTTCAGATCACCGATCAGGGCCAGAGCCTGACCCTCAAGACCACCGCCAACACGGTCGGTGAAGCATTGATGCAGGCCGGAAGGACGCCCTACCTGGCCGATCGGATCAGCCCGCCCATCGGCGCGCCCGTTCAGCCCGGGATGAAGGTGGACGTCGTCAGGGCCAGGCCCGTAACGGTGGTCGTTGACGGACGCAGGCTGCGCACCCGGACCCACAGCGTGACCGTGGGAGATGTGCTAACCGAGCTCAATATCGTGCTTTATGACCACGACTTTGCCCGACCGGCGCTGAGCACACCCATCATTGACGACCTCGATGTGCGGGTCGTCCGGGTCAAGCGAGAGCTGGTCGTCACCCAGGACATCATTCCCTTCGACACACGCTACCAGCCGGACTCAAACCTGGAACTCGACAACACCATCGTCGGCCAGGAGGGCGCCCCTGGAATTCGCGAGAAGCGAACCATGCTGACGCTTGAGGATGGGACCGAGGTCAAACGCGAGCTGGTCGCCGATTTCATCGCCCGGGAAGTCCAGCCCCGGATTTACAAGTACGGCACCAAAATCGTTGTCCGCACGCTGGACACGCCTGAAGGCCCGGTTCAGTATTGGCGCGCGATCCGGATGTGGGCGACCTCGTATTCGGCCAATACTGCGGGCGTCTCGCGCAGCGCCAAAAACTATGGCGTCGCCCGGTGTGGAATCCCGATGCGCCGGGGCATCGTCGCCGTCGATCCATCTGTGATCCCGCTACGCACCTATGTGTATGTCGATGGGTATGGCACGGGCTACGCCTGCGATACCGGCGGCGCAATCCAGAACAAGCGGATTGATCTGGGCTACGACGACGACAACCTCAGGCTGTGGCGCGGCTGGGTGGTGGTCTACCAGCTTGCGCCGCCTCCGGCCAAGATTCAGTACAACCTGGATCCGGGGCAATAACCGGAATGGCAAAGAGCGCGCGCGGCCAGTTGGAGGCCCTTGGCATCGAGCCCAGGAAGAGCCTTGGCCAGAATTTCCTTGCCGACGACCAGACCGCCGCTGACATCGTCGCGGCGGTGGGCGCCGAATCCGGCGATGTTGTGATTGAAATTGGCCCGGGCACCGGGGCGCTAACCCGGCCCCTTCTGAAACGCGCCGGGCACGTCATTGCCATCGAACTGGACCCGCGGCTGGTGTCCGCGCTTCAGGACACGTTCTCGGGAATGCCCAACCTGACGATCGTGCACGCGGACGCGCTGGCCGCGAACTTCGGCGAACTCATCGCCACTCACGCGCCAACCCAAACCGCCGCGCGCTTCGCCGGAAACCTGCCGTATTACATCACCTCGTCGGCGATCCGACGAATGCTGGAAAGCGGCCTGGCCTGGCGCTCCATCGTCGTGACCGTACAACTGGAAGTCGCCCAGCGGATGGTCGCCGGCCCGGGAGATATGAGTCTGCTCTCCCTGAGCACTCAGCTCTATGGCGTGCCTGAAACCGTGATGAAGCTGGGCCCCGGCGCGTTCTATCCAGAACCCGGGGTTGATTCCGCCGTCGTTCGGATCCTCCCCCACCCGAAGCCGCTCTTTGAGCGGCCGGATGTCATCTTCAAACTGGCTCGCCCAGCCTTTGGCCAGCGACGCAAGCAGCTGATCAACACCCTGTCCATCGGCACCGGGTTCAGCAAGATCGACAGCGCGGAGTTGCTGCTCAAAGCCCGGGTCGATCCCAGCCGGCGCCCCGAGACGCTACGGGTTGACGAATGGGTCCGCCTGGCCGGCCTTTACGAAACGTTCACCCCCAGCGACGCCCTGACCGCAACGCTCGACAACCTGTAAACCGATTTAGCTTGGCGCCGACGGCGACCTGGGCGCAAGAACCAGTCTACAAAGAATGGATGGGCTTGAAGCGGTCGGAGAGACGGTCGCGCAAGGCAAACTCGAGCGCGTCGTTGCAGGCGCCCAGAATGGCGAACCCAACATCGCCATAGTCCAAACCGGCAACAAGCGGGAAAAGTCCCTGGGATAGGTTGGAAGCCACTATCCCGCCCGCCGCCTGGACAATCGGCCACATCGCGGCCACATCCCACACATGGACCGACTGCTGAA
>JBKJQK010000518.1:0-6727 GCA_046594095.1 Anaerolineae bacterium
GTAGCATTGGCAAATCGACCTCCAAGGAGTTGATCGCCCAGGTGCTCAGCGCGCGATACCGGACCCTCAAGGGCGAAGGCAACCAGAACAATGAGCTTGGAATTCCGATGACGTTGCTCCGGTTGCGACCCGAGCACGAATACGCGGTAATCGAAATTGGAATGTACGCCCGAGGCGAGATCGCGCAGTTCGCGGCCTGGGCGCGGCCTCACATCGGAGTCGTCACGATGATCGCGCCCGTCCATCTTGAACGGCTGGGCACGATCGAGAATATCGCCCTGGCCAAGGCTGAGTTGATCCAGGCGCTGCCGTCGGATCCAGATGGCGTTGCGGTGCTCAATGACGATGACGCGCGCGTCCGGGCGATGGCGAATCAGACCCGGGCCAGGATCGTAACCTATGGTTTGACCGAGCGAGCCGATATCTGGGCTGATGAAATCGAGAGCCGGGGCCTCGAAGGTATTTCCGTGCGGCTTCGCGAGCGAGGAAGCCGGGATACATACGTTGCGCGGATTCCACTTCTCGGCGCGCACAGCGCGCAGACTGCGTTGCGGGCCGCCGCAGTTGGGCGGGTTGCCGGGTTGGGTTGGGGCGACATCGTCGAAGCGCTCTGTCAAACGGGCGGACAAATTCGGCTTCAGGTCATTGGCGGCCCGCACGGCTCGCTGATTCTGGATGACACTTACAATGCCAGCCCGGAATCGACCCTGGCCGCTCTGAACGTGCTCGCGGAAGTGGGCGAGGGTCCGCGGGTGGCGGTTCTGGCCGACATGCTGGAGCTGGGCGATCAGGAGGAGGCCGCGCACCGCGAGGTGGGCTGCCGGGCCGCAATGGTGGCCCAGTTGATCGTTTGTGTGGGCGAGCGGGCCGGCTGGATCGCGGAGGAAGCGCGAGCCTGCGGCGCGCCCGCCGGAGCGGTTGCGCATTTCGCCACGAAGGCGGAAGCGATCAAGTTCTTGCGCGAGCGAATACACGAAAAATGCGTGATCCTGATCAAGGGGTCGCGAGGCATGGAGATGGAGGAAGTCGTCGCCAGACTGCAAGTTTGATTCATGGGCACATCATTGTTGGCGGGCGTTGTTGCCTGTCTTGTCTCCGTACTCCTGGGCGGACCGCTCATTGCGTTTCTGCGCCGGGCGAAGATCGGCAAGCAAATCCGCGTCGATGGACCGAGCAGCCACATGGTCAAAATGGGCACACCGACCATGGGCGGCGCGCTCTTCATCGGCGTGACCCTCGTCGTCCTGGCGCTCATGTATCTCTACACGCGCGTTGGCGCGCGCCTGTCGCCCGGATTCCCGCCCGGCGTTGTCCTGGTCGGCCGCTCGCTGGGAATCGTCCTGGTGGTGATGCTGAGTTTTGCGATTTTTGGCGGAATTGACGACTACATGGGTGTGCGCGGGGCGCGCCGGGGCGAGGGAATGCGCGGCCGCACGAAGGCGCTCATCCAGCTTGTGATCGCCGTGATCGCCGCGCTTATCATGAACCAGGCGCGCGTGCCCGAGTTCGGACCGGCGGGCCTCACCTGGTCGTCCGAGCTTCTGTTTGGGATCAGCAAGGTCGGCGTTCCGGGTCTGGCGGAGCCAGTAGAGCTGGGACTACTGTGGGTGCCGATTGCTGTCTTCATCATCCACGCGTCTTCTAATGCGGTCAACCTTACGGACGGCCTGGACGGCCTGGCGGCCCTCATTTGTTTCGTCAGTTTTATCGTCTACGGCGTCATCGGCTACATGCAGGGGCAGGTCTTTGTCACCACGTTCTGCATGGTGATGGCCGGCGCGCTGCTGGGCTTCCTATGGTTTAACGTGCATCCCGCCCAGATTTTCATGGGTGATTTGGGAAGCGAGGCCCTCGGCGCGTCGCTGGCGATGATGGCCCTGATGACCGGCCAGTGGCTGCTGTTTCCGATCATTGCCATCGTCCCTGTCGCCGAGACGGTAAGCACTCTCCTGCAGGTTGGCTGGTTCAAGTACACCCGCCGCCGCTTTGGCGAGGGCCGGCGGTTGTTCAAGATGGCTCCGCTGCACAATCACTACGTTGTGCAAGGCTGGAGCGAAACGCAACTTGTTCAGCGTTTCTGGCTGGTTGGAATTCTGGCCGGGATGGCCGGGATTGGCCTGGCGGTGCTGGGAAACCCATGAACGCCTGGTCTGACAAGAGGGTGGTCATTCTCGGCGCGGCTCGCCAGGGGCTCGCCCTCACCCGCTACCTGCTAAGCCAGGGCGCGCAAGTGACGCTTAGCGATGCCAAACCAGCGGCCGAACTCGATTTGCCGGTCAGTCTTGCCCATCCCGGGCTCATTCTGGCCCTCGGCGGACACTCACTGACACTGCTGGATGGGTGCGATCTCTTGTGCCTGAGCGGGGGCGTGCCGATCGATCTCGAGATTGTTGTAGCGGCCCGCCGGCGCGGGATTCCGCTCAGCAACGACGCTCAGATCTTCTTCGAGCTTTGTCCTGCGCCGATCACGGCCATCACCGGGTCGGCCGGAAAAACCACGACGACGACCCTGGTGGGCGAGATGCTCCGGGCCAACCCGGCCGCTGCCGACTCGATCCGAAACGTCTGGGTCGGCGGAAACATCGGAAATCCCTTGATTGAACACCTCGGGGTGATCAAGCCCTCGGATACGGTGGTTCTCGAGTTGTCGTCTTTTCAGCTCGATCTGATGACCCGCAGCCCGCACATTGCCTGCGTAACCAACATCACTCCCAATCACCTGGACCGGCACGGGACGATGGGGGCCTACGTGGCGGCCAAGAGAAGAATTCTTGATTTTCAAGGTCCGCTGGATTTTAAGGTCCTGTGCGCGGATGACGCGATCACGGCTGGGCTCAGTTCCCCGGCCCAGACGGTGTGGTTCAGTGTGCGGTCCGCCCCCCCCGGTGACGGGGCCTGGATGAATGAGGATGGGGACCTGTGGTTGCGCATCCGGAAATCCGGGATTTGGGCTAAAATCTGTAACAGGCGCGAGCTGCTGCTGATGGGTAAACACAACATCCTGAATGCGCTGGCTGCGGGCGCCGTGGCGGCGTTGTCGGGTGCCGGGCTGGAGCCTATCCGGCAAGTGGCGAGAACGTTCCGGGGCGTGGCGCACCGGCTGCAGTGGGTGCGCGAGTTCAATGGGGCAGGCTACTATGACGATTCGATCGCGACGGCGCCCGAGCGATTGATGGCAGCCCTCCGATGCTTTCAGCAGCCCGTTGTGCTTCTGTGCGGCGGGCGGGACAAGAAGCTACCCTGGGGAGAGGCCGCCCTGGAGATGGCAAAGCGGTGCCGGCACGTGGCGCTGTTTGGGGAGATGGGATCGATGGTGGCCAGGGAGCTGGCCGGGGCAGGGCTTCCCCCGGAGCGAATGAGCGCGCATGCGACGCTGGCTGAAGCGGTTAGACGGGCGGCAGGCGCGGCCCGGCCCGGGGACGTGGTGCTGCTGTCGCCGGGCGGCACGAGTTACGACGCATACCGGGACTTTGCCGAACGCGGCAACGAATTCATCGAGCTTGTCAACGAACTTCACTGAAGACGCTGGATCATGAGCATCTCACTCGCATCACCTTTCGGAAAAGCGCGCCGGGCGGAAACCGGGGCCGGGCCCCTGCCAATGGATCGGACGCTGCTTCTGGTCATCCTTGGCCTGGTCACCCTCGGCCTGGTCATGGCCTTCAGCTCCACCATTGCCTATATCGTTCCCGGAAGCGGACAGATCGCCTCCCGTTTCTTCACAAGCCAGGTCCAGGCGGCCGCGCTGGGCCTCGTATTGATGTTCGTCATCAGCCGGATCGACTATGCGATCCTGCGTAAATTTGCGCTTCCCGTCATGGTCTTTACGCTCATCCTGCTGGTGGCCGTTCTGTTTTCGCCTCCCTTGAACGGCGCCAGGCGGTGGCTGGGAGGCGGATCACTTCAGCCCTCGGAGCTGGCCAAGACCGCCGTCGTCGTGTATGGCGCGGCGTGGCTGGCCTCGCGGCGCGATCAACTCCAAAGCTTTTTCACCGGCCTTCTTCCGTTCGGCCTTATCGTGGGTATGGCCGCAGTCCTTGTCTTCGTCGAGCCGGACTTTGGCACAACGGCCGTGATCGTGGCGGTTTCATTTGTGATGTTTTTCCTGGCCGGGGCCAGCCTGAAGCACTTTCTGGTGGTCGGTGGCTGCGGGGTTGCGCTCTATCCGATTGCCCTGACGGTGTTTAAACACGCAGGCGACCGGGTGAGGGACTTCGCGGCAACGGGTGACCCCAACTACTGGCAGAACCATGTCCCGCAGGCAAAAATCGGTTTTGCGCTGGGGCACTGGTTCGGTATCGGCCTGGGAAACAGCTATCAGAGGGGCTTCCTTCCCCTGCCGCACACCGACAGCATCATGGCCGTTCTCGGCGAGGAGCTTGGGCTTCTTGGTTTGCTGCTGACCCTGGCTCTTTTTGGGTTGCTTGCCTGGCGCTGCCTGGTGATTGGCCGCCGGGCGGACTCGCATTTCGGGGCTTATCTCAGCGGCGGCGTCATGATGTGGTTGATCGTGCAACTGTCGATCAATTGCCTGTCACTAATGGAAGTCATTCCGTTCACCGGCATCCCGGTCCCGTTTCTAAGCGTTGGCGGGTCGTCGCTGGTGTCCGTCCTCGTTGCGTGCGGTATTGTGCTGAGCGTATCGCGGGGAAGTCGGATCATTGCTCGAACACAGTCCAGCGAAGACGGCGCGCCGCGCGCCTTTGTTCGGACATCACGAGGTGGCCAAGGTGCGAGTGATACTGTCAGCCGGCGGGACAGCGGGCCACGTGCTCCCCGCGTTAACAAGCCTCGCCGCGCTACGGCGAATTCGGATGTCCCCGTCCTCGTCGGACGGGACGTCAGGACGCGCCGTGAACCCACCGCCCGCCGGGGAGCCGCCCGAAACGATCGAGGCGCTGTTCGTGGGCAATCAGGAAGGTATGGAGGCGGGACTCGTTCGACGGGCTGAAGTGCCGTTCACCGGAATTCCGGCAGGCGCCGTGCACGGTGTTGGCCTGAGGCGCACGATCGGGGGCGCCTGGCGGACCTTGCTTGGGATTGCCTCCGCCTGGTCTGTGATTGGGCGGTTTCGGCCGGATGTTGCGCTGCTGACCGGGGGGTTTGTGGGCGTGCCGGTCAGTATTGCGGCCTGGCTTCGACGTGTGCCGACGGTGGTCTTCTTGCCTGATATTGAACCCGGCCTTGCTCTCAAAGTGATGGCGCGCCTGGCTTGGAAGGTGGCGGCAACGACGGCCGCGTCCGCCGACTATGTATCGGCGGCCAAACTGGTGGTCACGGGTTATCCGCTTCGAGAGCAGTTTTTGGAGACCACCCGCGAGCGCGCCCGCGAGCGTCTGGGCATCCCCGCCAGTGAGAGCGTTGTCTTGGTCTACGGCGGAAGCAAAGGCGCGCGCAGCATCAATCGGGCGATCGTCGCGGCGCTCCCGCGGTTGTTGAGGCAGGCCATCATCATTCATGTTTCTGGCGAAGTAGATTGGGCGGAGGTCGACGCGGCCCGGCGCAGCCTGAGCGACAACGATCAGAAGCGCTACCGGGTATATGCATATCTGCATGAGGAAATGGTCGACGCGATGGCATCGGCCGATTTGGTGATTTGCCGTTCAGGCGCGAGTTCCCTGGGAGAGCTGCCGGCGCTGGGGTTGCCGGCGATCCTTATCCCGTATCCGCATGCCTGGCGCTACCAGAAGGTGAATGCCGATCACCTCGCGGGTTGCGGCGCCGCTGTTGTTCTGGCTGACGGGGATCTGGCCGACGGCGAGAGCGGCCTGGCGGCCCAGGTGGAGGCGCTCTTGAAGAACCCGGACGGGCTCGAACGGATGCGCGTTGCGTCGCGCGGTCAGGCCCGCCGCGACGGTGCTGATAACATCGCCATCCTACTGGCAAAAGCCGCGGAGCGAAATTATGATTAATGCCGATATCGTCTTCATCATCTTCGTCATCATGTTTGGCGCAATCGGCGCCATTCGCGGCTGGGTGCGGGAGGTGCTGGTGAGTTTCAGCATGATCTTCGCGCTTTTTGTGGTCAACCAGTTCAACAAGGAGTTGGGTTCCCTGGCGGGTAGCGCCGGCGCGGAATGGAAGTGGTTCTGGCGCGCGTTCCCGTTCATGCTGATCAGCTTCTTTGGCTATCTCGGCGGCGTCGTAACCAATCGCAAAACGGAGGGCGGCAAACGCGATGCCGCTCAGGCCGTGCTCTCGATCGTGCTCGGCCTGTTCAACGGATTCATCCTTTTCAGCACACTGGCTTACTTCGCCTTCCAGGCCGGCATTCTGTCGGGGAATAGCTTCTCGGCGGCGGGGAAACTGCTCTTCTCCAGGCCCGATACGGGTTGGGAGCAGTTCTTCTTCATCAAGAACTCCGCGGCCGCATTCTTTTCCGGACCGTCTCTAACGCTCGTCTTGATTGCGGCTGTGCTTTTCATTCTCATCGTTGTCATCTGAGCATGCGGATTCACCTCCTGGGCATTGGCGGCGCAGGCATGAGCGCCATTGCCCGCATCCTTCATGCGCGCGGCGACATCGTAAGCGGTGATGATCGCGCGCCGTCTGAGGTCCTCGACGCGCTGAACGCCGAGGGCATACAGGCGTGGGTGGGCCACGATCCTGCCCACCTAGAGGGGGTTGACGCGGTTGCGCCGTCCTCGGCCATCGGCCGCGACGAACCCGAGTTGGTGGAGGCCCGCCGGCGCGGTCTGCCCATCTGGCATCGTGGCGACCTGCTGAA
>JBKJQK010000529.1:0-15654 GCA_046594095.1 Anaerolineae bacterium
GCTGAGCGAGGCAACAGCACTCGTAACACGAATCTTCAAAATGCGCTGGCGATCGCTGCATCTCGGCGCTCACGGCGCGATCCGCTGAAGGCACTGCCTGCGCGAATCACGTTTGACGTCCAGAATCACCACACGGAACCCCTGCTCAATGTGGCGGACTACATGTGCTGGGCGGTTCAGCGCGTGTTTGAACGTGGCGATACGCGCTACTATGACTTCCTGGGTGAGAAGATCAAGCTCGTTGTCGACATCTACGACGGAGCCGCATACGCCAACAGCGGAAATTACTACAGACTCGGGCACCGCCTGATATCGGCTAACAAAATAAGCCCGCCCTCACCCTAAGAGACTTTCATCTCGACGACATGAAGTCGGAATTCAAGTGGGGCAGGCTTAAGATGAAGTATACATGACCAACCCCCAACAACTCGTCCAGAAACTTTGGAACTACTGCAACATCCTGCGCGACGACGGCCTGTCGTATGGCGATTACGTCGAGCAGTTGACCTATCTTCTCTTCCTGAAGATGGCCGACGAGCAGACCCGCCCGCCGTTCAAAAAGCCCTCGGCCGTGCCCGCCCCCTTCGACTGGCCAACCCTGCTGGCCAAGGACGGCGACGAGCTCGAGACCCACTACCGCCACATCCTGAGCGAGCTGGGCAAACGCAAGGGCATGCTCGGGGTCATCTTCCGCAAGGCCCAGAACCGGATCCAGGATCCGGCCAAGCTGCGCCGGCTGATCGTCGACCTGATCGACAAGGAGCAATGGACGTCGCTGTCATCTGACGTCAAGGGCGACGCCTACGAGGGGCTGCTGCAGAAGAACGCCGAGGACGTGAAAGGCGGGGCCGGGCAGTACTTCACCCCGCGCGCGTTGATCACCCGTCTGGTTGATGTGATGGCGCCGGCGCCCGGCGCGACCATCTGCGACCCGGCCTGCGGGACCGGCGGCTTTCTGCTGGCCGCCCACGATTACATCTCCCATCACAACGCGCTTGATCGGGCTCAGAAGAAGGCGCTCAAGTCCGGCACGCTGTTTGGGGTCGAACTGGTCGACGGGGTGGCCCGGCTGTGCTGCATGAACCTGCTCCTGCACGGCATCGGCGAAGAGGGCGCCGACGATGTCCCGGTCGAGATCCGCGACGCGCTGTCCGGCCACGGCGGGCGGTTCTACGACATGGTCCTCACCAATCCGCCCTTCGGCAAGAAGAGCAGTGTCACCATCGTCACCGACGAGGGCCGAGCCGAGAAGGAGAGCCTGACGGTCCATCGGGATGACTTCTGGGCCAGCACCAGCAACAAACAGCTCAACTTCGTCCAGCATGTCTTCACCATTCTCAAGCAGCACGGCCGGGCGGCCGTGGTCGTACCGGACAACGTGCTTTTCGAGGGCGGCGCGGGCGAGACTGTCCGGGGCGAGCTGCTCAAGCAGGCCGACGTGCACACCCTGCTGCGCCTGCCCACCAGCATCTTCTACGCCCAGGGCGTGAAGGCTAATGTGCTGTTCTTCGATCGCAAGCCGGCCAGCGCGCGCCCGCACACTGAGCGGCTGTGTATCTACGACCTGCGCACCAACCAGCGCTTCACGCTCAAGGAGAATCCGCTCAAGGCTGCCGATCTGGACGATCTTGTGACGTCGTATCGGCCGGCCAACCGCCACGAGCGGGTCGAGACCGAGCGCTTCAAGTCTTTCGCCTATGAGGAGCTGCTCAAGCGCGACAAGGTCAACCTCGACATCTTCTGGCTGAAGGATGACGCGCTCGAGGACTCGGCCAATCTGCCTGCACCCGAACTGATCGCGGCCGAAATCGCCGAGGACTTGCAGGCGGCGCTGGAGCAGTTTGCGACGATCGCCGAGGATTTGAAGTAGGCGTACCCGGTGACGCCTACCCCCTCGCCTTCTCCGCCACATACTTCTCAGCCTCGAGCGCGGCCATGCAGCCGTAACCGGCCGAGGTGATCGCCTGCTTGAACCAGTTGTCATGGATCTCACCGGCGGCGAACACGCCCTCGACGCTCGTGTGCAGGCGCGCGTCAACGGTCAAATAGCCGTGCTCGTCCATCGCGAGCTGGCCCTTGAACAACTGGCTATTCGGCTCGTGGCCGACAAATACAAACACGCCTTCGACCGGGCTCTGCTCAACCTTGCCCGTCTTCAGGTTCTTGAGCATGACGTGATCGACCTTGCCGTTGCCGGCAATCGCCTCGATCACGGTGTTAGTCACAATCTCGATCTTGGGGTTCTCGGCCGCGTATTTCAGCAGGGTCGCCCCGGCCCGGAAGCTGTCGCGGCGATGGACGATCCGCACCCGGCTGCCAAACTTGGTCAGGAACAGGCTCTCCTGGAAGGCGCTGTCCCCGCCGCCCACCACGATGATCTCCTTGTTGCGAAAGAAGAAGCCGTCGCAGGTCGCGCAATAACTCACCCCGCGCCCAACAAACTCGGTCTCGCCCGGCACGCCCAGCGGCCGGGGCGTCGCGCCGGTCGCGATGATGATCGAATCCGCCTCGTAGGTCTGCCCATCCGCGACCAGTTTGAAGGGCCGCTGGCTCAGGTCGACCGAATCGACCACCGCCTCGACCATTCGCGCGCCAAAGCGCTCGGCCTGCTCGCGCATCGCCATCGACAGTTCCGGGCCTTGCAGGCCGTTCGGGAAGCCCGGGAAGTTCTCGACCTCAGTCGTCGTCGCGATCTGCCCGCCAAAGGCCGGCCCCACGAAGACCAGCGGATCCAAAAACGAACGGCCCGCGTACAGCGCGGCCGTCAGCCCGGCCGGGCCCGAGCCAATGATTGCCAGTTTCTCTGCCATGGTATTGAGTCTACGCCGATTCACTCCTTTGGCCGGGGAACGAATCGATTGTTGGTCAAACGCTCAGGCTGACAATATCCCCCAAGACCCCGCTGGCGGTCACGTCCTGACCCGCGCCAGGCCCGCTCACCGAGACGGGGTTGTCGCTGAAATACTTCGTGGTGAAGACGACCACGTTGTCGCCGGGCCGGATCAACCCGAGCTTGCTGTCCGGCTCGGCCCCGGCCAGCCCCACCCCGCAGCGCCCGTTCTCGATCAGGGCCGCGTAGCGCAGCTTGCGCCCGCCGCGGGTGAGCTCGGCCGCGCGGGCCGCCATCGGCGCGTTGAGGCTATCGACCTCGCGCAAAAACTCGTCCACGCTCAGCCCATCCATCGAAGCCGGATACAGCGGCTCGATGGCGACCTCCTCCATCCCGATCCGGTAGCCCAGCATGCGGGCCAGGATCAGCGCCTTGCGGGCCGCGTCGCGCCCGCCCAGATCCTGGCGCGGGTCGGGCTCGGCGTAGCCGCGGGCCTTCGCCTCGCGGACCGCGTCGCCGAACGGCCGGCCGGCCTCGAGCTGGGCCGACAGATACGCCAGCGTCCCACTCAGCGAGCCCTCGATCTTGAGGACCTCGTCGTTGCTGTTCAGCAGCGTATTCAGCGTCGCTATCACGGGCAAAGCCGACCCGCAGGTCGTCTCCCAGCGCGCCCTGCCGGCGCTGATGTCGTCCCACCATTCCAGCGGCCCGGCAAGGGGCAGCTTGTTGGCCGTCACCACGCCCCCGCCCGCCTGGCGAGCGGCCCGGCGCAATATCGGCACGGCTGCCTCGCTGGCGGTCGTGTCAACCAGGATGACGTCGCCGGGAATCTGGGTGGCGACAAACGGGTCGAGCTCGGGCGGCTGGGGGGCGCGGTAGCTCTCGAACGCTCCGGCCGTCGCCTTCTGCGCGTCAAGGGCGAGGATTGCATCATCGCTCAGTCCGTTGGGCGCGGTCACCGCCCCGCGGCTGTCCGCGATGCCGACCACCTCCAGGCGCAATCCGCAACGGTGGTCGTGCAGGTGGCGGGCGGCGACGATCTGGCGGGCGAGCGCGCGGCCCACCCCGCCGAAGCCGATCAGAAAGATGGGTTGTGTTTTCATTGGGTTCTGCGCCCGCCACCGCTGCGATTTCAATGGGGCTGCGCGAGCGATGATACCCCGGCGTATACGGCGTCCTCCCATGGTCGTCACCCGGCGCAGGCAGGGTCCCCTGCGTATCCCCACCGCAAAGAATGGCGTTGCGCGCCATTCCGCCTGACCGTCACCCTGGCGAAGGCCGAAATCCATGAAAACGCCGGGCCACCAACCATGCGTCAGGGATGGTTTCGCCCTGATTGTTACAGGGACCCCTGCAGTGGCCCCGGCCGACGCCGAACCGCACAACGGTGTTACTTATGGACCCCGGCTTTCGCCGGGGTGACGGCATTGGGGGTGCGCCAGAAGGAGAGAACGGGAGGAATCAGGTTCCTCCCGTTCTCCCTTTCTCCTGCAAACGCCGCTCGCCTTTACGCCGCGATCGCCCCAATCGGCGTCAGCGGCGTCACCGCCGCCGCGGCCGGGCGCGGGACGAACACCCGGTAGACCAGCGTCCACACGACCGCCCGGAAGGCGATCAATAGCGAGGCCAGCACCGAGGTCACGATCACGCTGATGATTAGCAGCACGGCGATGAAGATCCACGTGCCGGTCTGAACCTGGGTATTGATCTGGGTCAGCACAAGAATCACGCCCGGGGCCATGATCGCCGCGGCAATCAGCCCAAGCACGAACGCGGCGATGATGCCGATCACCCATAGGACCAGCCCGGTCAGGAATACGTCGGTGAAACGGCTCTTGAACATCGACCAGCCGCGCCGGATGCCATCCATCGCGCCGGCGCTCTCGAGCACGATCGCCCGGTCGCCAAACACCTCGATCCCGCGCACAACCACCGACCAGACTGCCCCGACCAGACCCACCGGAATGAGGATGCACAGCGCGCCGCCAAACGCCGCGAACAGGGCCCCCACGTTGTTGCTGCTGCTGCGCGTGTCGCTGACCGCGGCCGCGATCGCCGCGCCAAACAGAACCACAGACACAGCGACGATCAGAACTCCGACGATGAGGCCCGGGATGGCCAGCACGAACCGCATCCCGAGCAGGCTCCAGAATCGACCGGCGCCGCGGGAGAAGGACCGTCGGAAGCCGGTCTTGCCCGTCGCATCCGCCTCGTCCGCGCCGGCAATCAGGCCGCCATTGGCGATCACGCCAACGATGGCAAAGATGAGTCCCACAATGCCCAGGATGCACAACAACGCCACAACCCCCACCACAATTCCCTGGATTTGCTGTTCATTCAGGCGCGGAAGGTTCGGCAGCCCCGGGATGTTGCCCGTTCCGCCGCTACCGCTGCCCGTTCCGGACGGAAGATTGAAGCTGGTTCCGCCGCCACCGCCGCTGCCCAGCGCGACCAAAAACCCGAGCAGCCACAAAGCTTTGTTGCGCCAAACGATGTTGGCCGAACGCGAAATAATGTTTCCGATATCCATTGTGTCCTCCAGACCAGTTTCTATACGAGCAGCGGGCCCATTAGTCGCTCAATTATCATTCCCACTCGATCGTGGCGGGCGGCTTGGTCGTGATGTCATACGTCACCCGATTAATGCCTTTCACTTCGTTGACGATCCGGCTGCTGATCCGGGCCAGAACTTCGTACGGGATGCGGGCCCAGTCCGCGGTCATGAAATCGTCGGTCGTGACCGCCCGGATCGCGACCACCTCATGATACGTTCGCCCATCGCCCATCACCCCCACCGCCCGCACCGGCAGAAGGACCGCAAACGCCTGCGCTGTCTGCCGCATCAGCCCCGCCCGGTCGAGCTCCTCCAGTGTGATTGCGTCGGCTGCCCGCAGCCGCTCCACGCGCTCCCAGGTCACCTCGCCCAGAACGCGCACGGCCAGGCCCGGGCCCGGGAAGGGCTGGCGCCACACCAGGGCCTCGGGCAGCCCAAGGGCAGCCCCGATCGCCCGGGCCTCGTCCTTGAACAGGAAGCGCAGCGGCTCGAGCAGATCGAACTGCATGTCGGCCGGCAGACCGCCGACATTGTGATGGGTCTTGATCTTGGCCGCCGACTGGCGCTCCGGCCCGCGCGATTCGATGACGTCGGGATACAGGGTGCCCTGGGCCAGAAACGGCCGGCCGGCGACCGCCGGGCGGGCCCCGATGGCCCGCTCGAGTTGCGACTCGAACACACGCACAAACTTCTCGCCGATGCGCTTGCGCTTGTCCTCCGGGTCGGTCACCCCCTGCAGGGCGCCCAGAAACTCCTCGCTGGCGTTGACGGCCAGCAGGCGGATCCCAAGCGCCTCCTGGAACGTCTCGATCACCTGCTGGCCCTCGTCTTTACGCATCAGCCCGGTGTCGACAAACACGCAGGTCAGAGCATCTCCGACGGCCCGGTGGACGAGCGCGGCGGTGACGGCCGAATCGACCCCGCCCGAGAGCCCGCAAATGACCGGGCGGTCGCCGACCTGGGCCCGAATCTTGGCGATGCTCTCCTCGATTATGCCGGCCGGCGTCCAGTCGGAGGCGCATCCGCACACCCGGTGGACGAAATGGCCGAGCAGCTCGCGCCCGCGCTGGGTGTGGTTGACCTCGGGATGGAACTGGATCGCGTACAGCCGGCGAGCCTCATCCGCAAACCCGCCGATGGGCGTGTTGGTCGTGGAGGCGATGGCCTTGAACCCGGCCGGCATGACGGTCACCGAGTCGCCATGGCTCATCCACACATTGAGATCGGCCGGCGCGTCGGACCAGATCCCGCAGGTCTCCAGGCGCACCGCGGCCGGGCCGTACTCGCGGTTGTTGGCTGCCACGACCTGGCCGCCGAGGGCCAGGGCCAGCAGGTGCATCCCGTAGCACACCCCCAGCACAGGCACACCGGCCTGGAGAACATAGGCCGGCAGCGTGGGCGCGCCGGGGTCGTAGACGCTATTCGGCCCGCCCGACAGGATGAAGCCGCGCGGCTGGATGGCCAGGACCTTCTCGGCCGGGGCGTCCCACGGAAAGAGCTCGCAATACACCCCGGCGTCGCGGACGCGGCGGGCGATGAGCTGGGAAAACTGGGAACCGAAATCGAGGATGGCGATGCGATCAGTCGTCATTGGTTTCGGATTATCGCATTTGCTACACTTGCCAGATGGAGATCAACCAGCTTTCGCAGCTCGTCTCGTATCTGGACACCGAGCGCCGCAAGGACCGCCAGATGCTGGTCCAACTGCAGGAGCGCGTCGAGGGCGTGCTGCGCGAGCTCGAGGGCCGCTCGCGATATGCCTCCTCGCTCGAGAGCCAGATCAGCGACCTCAAGCTGCAGGTGCAGCGGGTCGGCGGATGGCCAACGGTCATCGATCAGGTGCGGGCCGAGTTTGGCACCACCATCGAGCGGATCGAGGATCAGCGCTCCAAAGGCGAGCGCGAGATCGTCCGCGTCCGGCAGATCGAGATCGAGTCGCTGGTCCGCCAGCTCAATGAGCTGCGCAAAGAGGTCAAGCCCTATGGCGCCCTCGCCGAGGCCATTGACGTCCGGCGCCAGGAGGATGCGCGCCTGTCCGAGCTCATCGGCCGGACTCAGTTGCAGGTCACCGATCTGGACCGCCGGATCGAGGCGCCCGGCCAGAGCATCGCCTACCTGGAAGAGCAACGCCGGCAGGACAATAAGCGCATCCTCGCCCTCGAGCAGGATGTGAACGAAACGCGCAAGCGAATCGAGACCTTTCCGCCTCAAATCATGCTGCTCGACGAGGCGGTCCGCCGCAAGGGGTCCGAGATCGAGGATGCGGCCAAGGTGCTTGAGGCCCAGAGCCAGGTCATCGAGTCCCAGCGCGTGTCCGACATCCGCCGCGAGCGGCAGTTCGCCGAGTACGCCGAGATGGTCGAACAGCTCAAGGAGCGCTCGGCCGCGGTCGCTTCGCAGGTGATCGGCTTCACCCAGATGCGCGAGGAAGTCCGCCGCTCGCTGGCCGACCTGCCCGAGATCGAGGCCCGTCTCGAGGCCCGGGCCAACGAGCTCTTCGAACTTCAGCGCGACAGCGTGGACAAGGCCAAACGGATCGCGGATGAATTCCGTGATTTGGTCCAGAAGGAATGGCGCACGTTCGAGGTCGCCCAGGTTGAGCGCTGGAGCGAGCGAGACCGGCGCGGCGTCGACGTCGGGCCGCGAATCGAGCTGCTCGAGGAGGCGATCGCCCGGATCCCGCCGCAGATCGAGCCGCTCTACGACATCCTGGAAAATTGGGCCAAGGCCTACGCGGAGGCCGGCCGGGCCTGGCTGGTGCAATCGAACAAGTTGCTCGACGAGGCCCGGATTCTGATCCCGACCGAGGTCAAGCTCTCCCGCCGCCAGCGCAAGAAGATCGAGTCGGCCAAACAGGAGCCCTCCGACGCGCCGGCCGACCCAGATCTGGTGTCGTGATATCCAAAGCGCGGGATTTCGCAACAAATATCCGCTATTGGTTGCCGATTGCCACTGACGAAGCAAAACGATGAGAACGATCGCCACCGCCGGCCACGTCGATCACGGCAAGAGCACGCTCGTCCGTGCGCTGACCGGGATTGACCCCGACCGCCTCAAGGAAGAGCGCGAGCGGGAGATGACGATCGATCTCGGCTTCGCCTGGATGAAGCTGCCCAACGGCGAGGCGATCGGGCTGGTGGATGTGCCCGGGCACATCGACTTCATCGAGAACATGCTGGCCGGCGTGGGCGGGATCGACGCCGCCCTCATCGTCGTCGCCGCCGACGAGGGGCCGATGCCCCAGACCCGCGAGCACGTCGATATTCTCAAGCTCCTGCGCATCCCGCGGGCCGTTGTCGCGCTCACCAAGACCGATCTCGCGCCGGACGAGGACTGGGTGTCGCTCGTCACCGCCGACGTGCGCGCGCTATTGGCCGGGGCGCTCTTTGCCGACGCGGCCATCATCCCGTGCTCGGCCCGCGAGAAGAAGGGCCTCGACGCCCTGGTGAAGGCCCTGCAGGATTGTCTGGCCGGCGCGCCACCCCGGCGCGATCTCAACCGCGGCCGGCTGCCGATTGACCGGGTATTCACGATGGCGGGGTTTGGCACGGTCGTCACCGGCACCCTGCTTGACGGCGCGTTGGCGGTCGGCGAAGAAGTCGAGATTGTCCCGGCCGGGCTGACCACCCGCATCCGCGGCTTGCAGACCCACCGCCAGAAGCGCGAACGGGCCGAGCCCGGGGCGCGGGTGGCCGTCAACCTGGCCGGGGTCGAGGTCGCCCAGTTGCGGCGCGGGCAAGTGGTCGCCCGCCCAGGCTCACTGGCCCCCACCCGCCTGATCGACGTCAGCCTCGAGCTCGAGCGCGCGCCGGGGGGCGAAGGCCGTTTCGCCCACAACACCGAGGTCAAGTTCTTCTCGGGCGCGGCTGAGAGCGTGGCCCGGGTGCGCTTGCTCGAAGGCGCCGGTCTGCAGACCGGCGCGACGGCCTTCGCCCAGCTCGAGTTGAGCGAGCCGATGGCGGTCGCATCGGGCGACCGCTTCATCGTCCGGCTGCCCTCGCCCTCGATTACGGTGGGCGGCGGGCGGGTGGTGGACGCCCATCCGGCCAACCGCCATCGCCGGCGGGCGGGCAAGGCAGACGCGGCCACGCTGGCCCGGCTGCGCGCGCTGCTCCAGGGCACCCCCCGCGAGCGGATCGAGAACGCGCTGCTGGCCCTGGGCTTCACCAACCGGACCGCCGCGATGAAGGCGGCCGAGGTCCCGGTGACCGACGACGCGCTGGCCGAGTTGCTGGCGGACGGGACGGCCGGCGAGGTGGACGGGATCCTGGCCCTGACCGCGCGCTGGCAGGCCGCCCAGGCGAAGATGCTCGAGCTTCTGGCCGCCCACCACAAGGCCCAACCGTTGCAGCTCGGGCTGAGCCGCGAGTCGGTGCGGACCAAGCTCGGGCTGGGCCCACGCGAGTTCGGGGCACTGGTCCATTTTGCCGGCGCTAACAGGCGAATCACCGACGACGCCGACACGCTGCGGGTTGCCGGGCATGCGATCGTGTTCAGCCCGCAGCAGGAGCGCCAGGTGGCGGCCCTGCTTAAGCGCTTCGCCGTCCAGCCCTACGCTACGTCCCTGCCAAAGGAATGCCGGGCCGAGATCGGCGACGCGGTCTACGAGGCGCTGCTCAGACTGGGCAAGATTCGGCAGATCAACCCGGACGTGGTATTTCTGCGCGAGACCTACGAGGACGCGACGCGCCAGGTGCGGGCGCTGCTCGAGGCCCGCGGGACGATCACAGCCGCGGAGGTGCGGGATGCGTTGGGCACCTCGCGCAAGTACGCCCTGGCCTTGCTCGAGCATCTGGATGAGACGGGCGTCACCCGCCGGGTCGGGGATGCGCGGGTGCTCAGATGAGTTTCCTAAACCACGTATCCTGCATCCGGATAAAGCGCCGGGTGTCGCGCCGGATCTCGACCAGCGCATCGTCCAACGTCATGCGCCCAGACACGACCCCAATCATCTGCCGGTAGCCCAGGGCCGACATCGAGGGCAGGCGCGCGGCCGCCGCGGTATCGAGCCCGCGCGCGCGCAAGGCGGCGAGCAACGCTCGAACCTCATCCAGCCAACCGTCGCCGATCATCGCCAGCAGACGCGCGTCGGCGGCCGCGTAGAGCGCCTCGCGCTCGGGCTGCAGGTAGATGATCTCCAGCGCCGCAGGATCCATCGGCGCGCGGCGTTGGAGGTCGCTCCAGCGCCGGCCCGTCACCGTCATCACCTCCAGCGCCCGGATGACCCGCCGGACGTTGCGCGGATCGATCGTCGTGAGCGCTTCCGGGTCGCGAGCGCGCAGCTCGGCTTCCAGATCGGCCGCCGGCCGGGCCTCCAGGGCAGCCCGCAGATCAGGTTGGGCCGGTACAGCCGGGACCTGCCAGCCCTGCAGGACCGCGGCCACATACTGCCCGGTTCCACCCGCCAGCACGGGCGTCCGCCCGCGCGCCTCGATCTCGGCGATGGCCGCCCGCGCGGCGTCGACATACTCGGCCAGGCCATACGTCTCGTGGGGGTCGCGCAGGTCGAGCAGGTGGTGGGGGACGGCCGCCCGGTCGGCCCGGCTCGGCTTGTTGGTCCCGATGTCCATCCCGCGGTAAATGTGCCGGGAGTCGGCGGACACGATCTCGCCGCCGCGCGCCGCGGCGATCTCCATCGCCCGCGCGCTTTTGCCCGAGGCCGTCGGCCCAACGATCACGATCATCGCGTGGATTATCGCCGGTCCCTGCCGTCAGGTGGTCGCAGGGTCCGCGAGGGCCGCCCATTGTGACAATAACGCCCACTCGGGCGTATAGTGAAAGGACGGCGCGGATTTTCGCGCCGCGCAGATTGGAGAAGAAATGAACAGATCGCCGATTACGGGATTTCTTGCCGCCCTGGCCCTCGTGGCCAGCGCCTGCAACAACGCCACACCCACCGCCGCGCCTACCGCGCCGACAGCCGCGAATACACCGGCCACCGCCGGCGGCCCCACGCCCACCCCGCGCCCGCCTGGACCGCCCATCCTGGTCGACCGTTCGCCCGCCCGCGGCGAAGAACTCGCCCTCGACAAGCCCATCCAGCTCGTCTTTGACCAGGCCATGGATCGCGCCTCGGTCGAAGGCGCCCTTGCCCTCCAGGCGAATGGCGCGGCCCTCACGGGCGCGCGCTTCGAATGGACGCGCGATAACGCGGTCAATATCCTGCCCCCCGCCGGCTGGGAATCCGGCGTCGCCGTACAGGTCAGCCTGGCCGGCGCCGCGAAGAGCGCGCGGGGACTGCAGCTCGCCCGGCCTGAGACGTTCAAGGTCAGCGCCGCCGGCGCCCTCATCGTCGCCCAGACCATCCCGGGCGACAAGACCAGCGATGTCGGGGCCGACAGCCGGATCACCCTGCTCTTCAACCGGCCGGTTGTGGCCCTGACCCTGCTCGACCAGCAGGCGGGCCTGCCAAAGCCGGCTACCTTCTCGCCCGCCGTCGAAGGCAAGGGCGAATGGCTGAACACCAGCATCTATGTATTCCGGCCGGCGAAGCCGCTCGTCGCCGGCGTGGTCTATCGCGGCACCGTCGCCGCGGGCCTAAAGGACACCACGGGCGCGGCGCTCAAGGAAGACTATGTCTGGACGTTCAGCGTCGCCGCGCCGATCGTCAAGGGCTTCACCCCATCCCAGTCGATCGATGTGGACCTGCGCCAGCCCATCAGCGTCACCTTCAGCCAGAGAATGGACCACGCCAGCGCCGAGGCGGCCTTCAGCATCAGCCCGCCCACCCGGGGTTCCTTCCGATGGGCCGACGAGACGCTGCCCGAGCCGGACCAGGGCCGCCAACCCCCTGCCCCGGCCTTCACCCCAGCGCAGCCCGCCGTAATCCGGGCGGGCGAAACCATGGGCTTCTGGCCCGATGCGCCCCTCACCCGAAATAGCGCCTACTCCGTCACCATCACGGCCGGCGCGCGCAGCCGCGAAGGCGCCGGGACCGCCAACAACGCCGCGTTTGCGTTTCGGACGATCCAGGATCTGGCCGTGCTATCCACCCGGCCCGCCGACGGCGCCGCCAACTGGCCGCCCGGAGATGGGGTCGTAATCCGGTTCAGCGCGCCCGTTCTGCCCGAGACGGTAATGCCCAACGTTCGCTTTGAGCCTCCGGTCTCGCTCACCCGGGTCTATAGCTATTACAATCGATTCGACCGGAGCTTTGTCATCAACGCGCCGCTCGAGCCATCCTCCCGCTATTCGCTCATCATCGGCGGGGCGATCGCGGATCCGTACGGGCAGACGCTCGGGCGCGAAACCCGGGTCGCCTTCACCACCGCAAGGCTGCCCGCGTATCTCAGCCTGCAGACCCGGGCCCAGGTTGGCACCTATAACGCCGGGACGCCCACCCGCCTGTTCTCGAGCTACCGCAACATCAGTCAGCTCGACCTGACCCTGCACGCGCTCAGCCTCGACGAGTTCTATCAGATGACCGGCCCCGACCGGTCGTATGACGCGTTCCGCACTCTTGTGCCCGCGACCCGCCTGCGCGCCTGGTCGATTCGCCCTGACGCAAAGCTGAATGAGACCGCGGTCTATCGCATCGCGCCGGAGGAAAACGGCGGGGCGCTGAAGCCCGGGCTCTACCTGTTGATTGCTTCGGCGCCCGAAATCCGCGGCCAGGAGCAGTCGCGCCACATCCTCGTCGTCAGCAGCCTGCATGTTGCGCTCAAAAACGGCGAGCGCGACGCGCAGGCCTGGGTGACCGATCTTGCGACCGGCAAACCCGTGGCCGGCGCGCCGGTGACGTTCCATGGCGAAGACTTCGCCTTCCTGGGCGCTCCCAATCAGCCCGCAAACGCCAGTGGTCTGGCCGCCTATGCCGCAGCCAAGAGCATGGATCCATTCCAACCGGTCTACGCCATCGTCGGCAAGCCCGGCGAAGCCGGGTTTGGGGTTGGGTTCAGCCGCTGGACAAACGGGCTGGACCCGTGGGATTTCAACCTGCCGACCCGCCTGGGCGAGGAGCCTCTGCGGGCCTATCTGTATACGGACCGGCCCATCTACCGGCCCGGGCAAATGGTCTTTTTCAAGGGCGTGGTCCGCAATGACGACGACGCCCGCTATAGCCTTGACGGCGCGCCGCCCTCGGTCGACATCATCGCCACGAACGATCAGGGTCTGCGGGTTTTCAGCGCCACGTTGGCGCTGTCGGCCAACGGGGCGTTCTCGGGCGTCGTTACCCTGGACAATACCGCCGGCACGGGCTACTACAACATCGTCGCGCAAGGCCCTGACAAAGACAACGCCGTCGGGCAGCGCGGTGGGAGCGCCCCCGCCACCGGACAGGGAAACGGCAACACCGTGTATGGCGCGGTCGGCTTCCAGGTCGCCGCCTACAGGCGACCCGAGTTCGAGGTCAGCCTGACCCCCGCCAGGGTGGATGTCTTCGACGGCGAAACCATCACCGCCGTGGTCGAGGCCCGCTACTTCTTTGGCGGGAACGTCGCCAACGCCAGGGTCGAGTGGTCGATGCTCCAGCGCGACTTCTTCTTCAACCGATATGCGGGCGAGGGCGGCTACGCCTTCGACGACTATGACTACTTCAGCTTTGGGCGCGGCCCTGGATTCAACGAAACCGTGGCCAGTGGAACCGGGGTGACTGGCCCGGACGGGCGCTTCATCATCAGCCTGCCGGCCGACCTGGCCCGGCGCCGCAACAGCGCGGTCTTCGCCCTCGAGGCCAGCATCACTGACGCTGACGACACCTCAGTGTCGGCCCGCGCCGAGGTCGTCGCCCACAAGGGGCAGATTTACTACGGCATCACGACCGAGGACTACGTCGCCGTAGCCGGCGGGCAGACCAAGGCCCTCATCATCACGGTCGACCCGCAGGGCAAGCCGGCGCCCAACACGGACGTCCAGGTCGTCCTTACCCGGCGCGAGTGGTTTACCACGCAGGCGGAAGACGCCACCGGCGCCCGCGAGTTCAACAGCGTCCCACGTGACACGCCCACCCTTACCCGCACCGTGACGACCGGCGCGGATGGCAAGGCCTCGGTCAGCATCGACCTGGGCACGGGCGGCGAATACCGCCTGGTCGCTTCGGCGCCGAAGCCAGGCGGCCCGCGCGGCGCGGCGTTTCTGTATGTGTCGAGCGGCGATCGCGGTTACGTGCTATGGCGGGTCAACAACAATGACCGGATCGAGCTGAAGGCCGACAAGGCCGTCTACAAGGTCGGCGACACGGCCAAGATCCTTGTCCCATCGCCGTTCAGCGGCACGGTGACGGCCCTGGTCTCGGTCGAGCGCGGGCGCATCCTCACCTCGAAGGTGGTCACGCTTAGATCCAATAGCGAGATCCTCGAGATTCCCATCGAGGCCAGTTTCGCGCCAAATGCGTTTGTCAGCGTGATGCTGGTCAAAGGCATCGATGAGCGCGGCGGGCTGCCCGCCTTCAAACTCGGATACGCCGGCTTCAAGGTCGATCCGGGCCAATTCGCCCTCACCCTCGCCATCCGGCCCGACCGGGCAACCTACAAGCCGCGCGACACCGTCACGTATGACATTCGTGTGACCGATGTCAGCGGAAAACCCGTCCAGGCCGAGCTTAGCGTGGCCCTGGTTGACAAGGCCATCCTGACCCTGTCCGAGCCCAACAGCATGGGCATCCTCGACTTCTTTTATGGCGCTCGGGGGCTCGGCATTCGCACCGCTTCATCGCTGAGCGTGAATGTTGACCGGGTGACCGCCGCGCTTGCGAAGGAATATGGCAAGGGTGGCGGCGGCGGCGGCCTGGCCAGCGCCGCCGATGGCGTCTTCACCCGCGAGAACTTCAAGGACACCGCCTATTGGAACGCCATCGTCGAGACCAATTCCGCCGGCGAAGCCCGCATCCAGGTTGTGCTGCCCGACAATCTGACGACCTGGACCCTCGACGCCCGGGCGATCACCCGCGACACCCGGGTGGGCCAGGCGACGAACGAAGTGATCAGCGCCAAGCCGCTGCTGGTTCGGCCGGTCGTGCCGCGCTTCTTCGTGTCGGGCGACACCGCCGTGATTGGCGCGGTGGTCAACAACAACACCGACACGGAGCTCGAGGCCGAGCTTGGGATCGACGCGGCCGGGCTGCGGGTGACCGGAGCCCTGACCCAGAAAGTGGCCGTCAAGGCCCACTCGAGCGCGCGAGCCGATTGGACCGTCCAGGCCGATGACACGGCGGCGGCGGCCAACATCACCTTTTCCGCCAGGGGCGGTGAATATCAGGACAGCGCCAAGCCAGGCCTGACATTCACCGCCCCTGGCGGAAAAGGTGATGTTGGCCGCCGCCGCGGTGTCA